>NZ_JBIUHC010000227.1:0-12593 GCF_044627735.1 Cupriavidus sp. CuC1
GAGCGCACCCGCGAGCAGGTGGCGGTGGCAGGAACGGGCCGAGGCCACCGAGCGCCGCGCGCTGCGCGAGATCGACCAGCCAGTATGCCGAGCAGGCGCTCGCGGAAATTGCGCGCTGATCTGGCGGCGGTGCAGGCAAGGGCGCGGCGTTTGATATACTTCCACGATAGTGAAATAACCGGGAGAGCAGCCCCAGTGCTGGATCTCCCAGTCTCCCAAATCCCGGACCTCCCCCAATGCCACGACCGCTAGCCGATGCCGCGCCACCATCGCGGGCTGCCATCCGCACCATCGACCAACTGGGTGATCGCATTCGGGCGACGCGGGTTGCCGAGGGGATGCCAATTGACCAGGCGGCCAGGCATTGCGGCGTTTCCGTCGCCGGGAGCCTCCCCGCGTAGAATGCTCCCCGCGTTGTCAACCTCTGAATCCCTCAGCCGATGTCTGTCTCCTACGATCCCCGCCAAATCGCGGAATGGCTGGACTCCCACACGGTGTCCAAGGCTCGCTCCTATGCGAGCGCTGTCTCGGAGTTGCGCTGGATCAACGAGGATACCTTGGCGGGACTGGTGCAAGGCACCCATACGCGTCCGTATGACGTGCGTGCGTATTTCCACGACATCGACGAAGACATGTGGGTGGAGGGGGAATGCACGTGTCCGGTCGGCGTTGACTGCAAGCACGTGGCAGCGCTGCTGATCGCCGGCCTTGCCCACCAGCCGAAGCCATCGGCCGCCGGCGTGCGCGCGGAACTGGTGACCTGGCTGGAAAATTTTCGCGCTCGACGCACGGCAGCCAATCCCGCTTCCAAGAAAAAGCCAGCCAAGGCCACGCATACACTAGCCTATGTGATCGGGCAATCGTATCGCGGCTGCGAGATTTCCCTCTACAAAGCCCGCGCGGGGGCCGACGGTACGATTCGCTCGGTCGACGATCGGTGGCAAAACGTCGAGAAAGCGCTGGTCGAACCGCCGAAATTTGTTTCCGAGGAGGATCTGTCTATCCTGCGCGGATTGTGGCTGGGCCGCTCGCATGCCGCCTATACAGGTGGTTTTGCTCTGCAGGGCACAACCGGCGCTGCCATCCTGGAAAAGCTCATCGCCACCGGGCGTGCCTTTACTTCCTTTGCTCCCGCAGGCGCCCACTACCCCGGATCACACTGCCCGGTGCACTGCGGATCAGAGCGCGGCGCAAAGATGACCTGGCAAGCGCAGCCCGACACGCGCGTGCGGCCAGTCTTGCAGGCCGAGCCACCCGCCACCCTGTTGCTGACGACAACCCAGCCCTGCTGGTATGTGGACGCGCATTCTGGCGAAGCTGGCATACTCGCCATGCCGTGGCCAGCGGAACAGGTCACGGATTTCCTGTCGATGCCGGCCATCACGCTGGACGAGGCGGCGCTCGTTGGCAATGTGTTGCGTGAAGTCGCCCCCGACCTGCCCATGCCGCCCGTGCCCGACGCGTCGTCCGTGCAGGTGATCGACACCGTACCGACGCCCGTACTGACTCTTGACACCTTGCCGACCTGGTCAGTGTCGCCACTGGATTTTGCGACGGTCAGTTTTGATTACGCAGGCCACAGCCTCCAGGCGCACAGCAGCACCACCCTCGTTCGCACTGCTGGCAGCGAGGTCATCCAGATCAAAAGAGACGCCAATCTCGAGCGGAAACGTCTGACCGAGTTGCAAAAGGCCGGATTCAGAAAAATTCCGGCCAACCGTGCATTTGGTTACAAACCGTTTCCAGATGGCATCCTCGGCCCCGAAGATGTCGACGACTGGCCGGATCTCGTGAAGCTGGTGCTACCCGCACTACAGGCAAGCGGCTGGCGCGTCGTCATGAGCGACGAATTTCGGCACAACGTAATCGAGATCGATGCGATTGACGGCAGCCTGCGTCAGACCGGCGACGGCTGGTTTGACGTCGAGATGGGCATTACCGTCAATGGTCGCACGGTGCGCCTGGAGCCGCTGCTAGCAGACCTCTTTCGTCGCGATGAGCGCTGGCTGTCGGGCAGGCTCGATACCATCGCGGACGACGAAGCGATCGACCTGAAAACCGACCGCAACGAGCGGCTTCGCCTGCGTGCCGACCGGCTCAAGCCGGTCGTGCGCGTGCTGATCGACCTGTTCGACTCGCTCGGCTCCGGCATGCGCATTTCCGCGTGGGATGCGGCACGACTCCATGCCCTGGATCAGACCGGGCGCTGGCAATTTCACGGCGATGCGTCGATTCGGCAACTCGCGCAACGCCTGATGGCTGGTCCTGGGGTGACAGACGTGCCGGTGCCGCGCGGGCTGAAGGCCGAACTGCGTACTTACCAGCGCCAGGGACTTGCCTGGATGCAGTTCCTGCGCGAACACGAGCTGTCCGGCGTGCTTGCCGACGATATGGGCCTTGGCAAGACCATCCAGACACTTGCACACATCCTCACCGAAAAGGAACGTGGCAGGCTGGACCGGCCCGCGCTGATCGTCGTGCCAACGACCCTCATGCACAACTGGTGTGAGGAAGCGCAGCGCTTCACGCCGAAGCTGCGCGTCCTGGATCTGCACGGGCCCCAACGCCACGAGCGCTTTGACCAGATCGGCGAGCACGATCTCATTCTGACCACCTACGCCTTGCTGTGGCGCGACGAGGAAGTTCTTGCCAAGCACGACTTTCACCTGCTGATCCTGGACGAGGCGCAGTATGTCAAGAACGCCGCCACCAAATCCGCAGCAACCATCCGCGAACTGCGTGCAAGACACCGCCTTTGCCTGACGGGCACGCCGCTCGAGAACCATCTCGGCGAACTGTGGGCCCAGTTTGACTTCCTGCTGCCTGGCTTCCTCGGTACCCGCCAGGACTTCACCCGCCGCTGGCGCACGCCCATCGAGAAAGGTGGCGATGTTGTTCGACGTGAACTGCTCGCGCGACGCATCCGACCGTTCATGCTGCGTCGGCGCAAGGATGAGGTCGCCGCCGAGTTGCCCGCGAAGACGATGATTGTGCGCACGGTCGAGCTCGAAGGCGCGCAGCGTGACCTGTACGAGACGGTGCGCGCCGCCATGCAGGAAAAGGTCCGTGCGGCCGTCGCAGCAAAAGGCCTCGCGCGCAGCCACATCATCGTGCTGGAGGCGTTGCTCAAGCTGCGCCAGGTCTGCTGCGATCCGCGGCTCGTCAAGATCAGACAGGCGGCCCGGATCAAGGAATCGGCCAAGCTTGATCTACTGCTCGACATGCTGCCCGAACTAATCGAGGAAGGCCGTCGCATCCTGCTGTTCTCGCAGTTCACCAGCATGCTCGACCTCATTGCGGCGGCCCTGGAAAAAGCTGGGATTCCGTACGTCATGCTGACCGGGGATACCACCGACCGCGTCACACCGGTCAAGCGCTTCAAGCAAGGTGAGGTGCCGCTTTTTCTGATCAGCTTGAAGGCCGGCGGCGTTGGCCTGAACCTGACGGCGGCCGACACCGTCATTCACTACGATCCCTGGTGGAATCCCGCCGTAGAAAATCAGGCCACCGACCGCGCGCACCGTCTCGGGCAGGACAAGCCTGTGTTTGTCTACAAGCTGATCACCGCCGGCAGTGTCGAGGAGAAAATCGTCGCGATGCAGGAGCAGAAGGCGGCGCTTGCCAACGCGATCCTGTCGGAAGATGCCGCCGGCGCCGTCAAGTTCTCCGCTGACGACATCGAGGCGCTTTTCGAGCCGATCCCGGCCGCACCACCTGTTGTCGCACCGGCGGCGAAGCCCCGATCCCGCACCAGGACGGGAACATAAAAATGGCCTTGCCGCGACGCATTGTCGAGGTCTGACCAGCACGAACCCCAATGGCAAAACCGGGCGACAACCAACACGAACAGCGCATCTCGATGGAGATCGTGGTCGACGCGTACACCGAAGAAGAATGCGCGATGGCGTGGTACTGCCATCTCGAGGACAGTCTGAGCTTTCCATTCGAAGCGCGGGTACGTCAGGCGATGGCAGCCTCCCCGCTGCGCTCAGGTGACAGAGTCTCCGTCCTCAGACTCGCGCATGATCAGTTGTGCCGCGTTGCCATCTTCGTGCATGCACTTTACAACCAGCGTGAACTCGTCGTGCCCCTTGCCCAGCTTGTTCCCGTCCGCGCCGACCAGAGCACGCGCCTTGCCGTCTCTGACTGGCACTACTGGCACGACCAAGGTTACAGCTTCTGACCTCCCGCACGACCTGACATCCCCCGGCACGATCCCCGAGCGCAGGTTGCAGGGCCCGCTCGGGGCCGCTACCAGGTCAAGTCGCACTCCGCCAGCCCTTGCCTGGCAGGGGCTGGCGGGAGATTTTCACTTTTCGGGGGATGGGCAGAAATAGCCAACGTTGAGCGAGCAGCGACTGCGTGCTTCCCGCTCCATCCCGCAAAGGAGCCGTGTCATCATGCGGCGAGGCCGACGGAGCGGAGCGACGCGGTATGGCAGGCCCAGTGGCATGAGACACAGCAAGTGCTGGCGGAGGCTCGGGAGAGCCAGTTACAGGAGTCGCGTACCCAATTCTCGATGGCGTTGGAGCAACACTGCGAGCAGTTGACGGTGGCACGGGAGCGGGCTGTCACTACCGAACGGTGGGCGCGGCGCGAGACGGACCAGAAGCCGCTACTGGTTGCCTTACCGCGAGGCCGTTCACGAGCGGCAACTGGCGACAACCATCCAGAGGGCTTCCCCAAAGATCAGCCGCAACGATCCGTATCCTTGCGGGAGAGCACATCGCCAGCCATTGCGGCGACTTCGCCGCCTGCCGAGCGGATCTGAGCGACCAGTTCTTCCAGTTTGCTCTCACGCCGCGCGCCGGCGATGACCTTGGCCCCTTCGGCAGCGAACACTTTGGCTGTGGCGTGGCCAATGCCGGAACTGGCACCGGTCAAGAGCGTGAAAAGTTGGTAAGCTTGGTTAAGGTCAGTGGCGCCACTCACGTCACTCGGCAGGGCATGCGAGAAGCGGTCATGACATTCAAGGCTCAGTGGTACCGAGACAAGTTCGCGAAAAGACGCGACAGGGGCTTCTGCGGCTACCCGGTGGCAACGGTTGCCTTCTACGGGCCCGACGACACGAGTGCGACGAAGGTCTCTGTTGGTATCGTCGCGCACGAAGGTGCTGACGCCGACCCGCTTGAGCGGTGGTTCTGCAAAACCACTGATGCGAGAACCGATCCAGAAGTTACCGAAGCAATCGTTCGATTCATCGACCTGCATGGTGCCAAATCGGTGGTAGCCGTCGATCGCATCATCGGGTGCCCGCATGAGGAAGGCATTGACTACCCGGAGGGCGAAAAATGTCTACAGTGTTCGTTCTGGGCCAATCGTGATCGATGGAGCGGCGAGATCATCAAGTGAGACCTCAAGGCCAGCACTTCCGTCGAGTCGTGGCCTTCCTTGTCTGAGCTCATTCGGGGGGGTAGTCATGCTTGAATGAAGGTGCGATGAGATACGCACAGACCTGCGTCATTCTTTGAATCCAATTCAGTATGGACATCACCAATGCAGGACCCTTCTGGGCGAGAAGGGCGCCCTTCGCCGTCAGCGGGGCTCGGGCAAAGCCGGGGCGGAGTTTCGCGCAACCGTGATCGCCTACGCTACTGACGTCGACAACACACGCGTGATGGCTGCGACGCACTTCACGTGCAAGAAAGGCCCAGTGGGGCCGGCTATCGACCATGAGGACACAATCTACTGGTCATGCTCCCGGCGTAAGGTGCAGGGGAGAATCTTCCACTGGCAAGGCAAGTTATGGGATCTCACCGAGCGTGGTGGGCTTCATAGTTGATACACGGGCGGCACGCCATGGGTTTTTCCTGCCGAAGGTTTCTCATTGCTCGGGACGATACCCTCTGGCGGCTGTCGAGCACCAAGTTCGACCGGATGCTGCGAGATCCGGCAAGTCACTGTTTGCCCATTTTTGCGGGACAACGAGCACGAATGGCCGACGTGGTCGTCGAGTGCGTGGCCAGAGACCCGGTGCGCGTCGTTCGGAAAACGTTTTCCATTCTCAGTTTCGATGCCGAAGGCCGCATCGACCCAGGCAGATTTGAAAAGCAGCAATTTGCCCTCGTAGAGTCGGTCGTTGCACCAGTCTTTGCCGTATTCGATGAAAACGGCGACAAAACGGTTCTCGACGCGATCACTCGATTCATTGCGCAAGGAGGCCAATGGGTTCCGTCAGGCGCTTTGGCGCGCGCCATAGAAGAGGCCGCGCTGGGGCAACGACAGTACCGACGCCTGTAGGAGCGTTACTCAATGGCTGCTTTACGCCATCCAGTTTCGATTCGCGAGTGTCGGAGGCCCCTTCGGGAAATCCGGAACCGGAAACTCGTGGTCGGTCGTTTTCGGTGAAGCAGACTGACCGCTGTGGCCGAGCGGGCGGTCGCGCCTGACGACTAGGATGGCCGCTCCCAGACCAATTTCGGCCGTTGGCCCGTCCAAGCGCTAACGGCCTACAGATCGCGCTACCTGATAGGGGCGCAGGTTCATTGAGTCGATGCGGCACCTTCCGCCGCCTGGGGCGATGTTGCTGAAGGCAATCGTGACCAGTCTTCCGATGAGCCGTAGAGCGGCAGAAAGAATATCATCCCTCCTGCGTGACTGGTCCGGCGTATGATTAACGCTCCGTCGCTTGCGCGCCAATAGCGCTCGCTGGCCGACCCCATCACCATCGTGGCGGTGGTTGGGTCGGCCCCCGAGCGAGAAGGCCTTGATGCCGGCTCGCTGGGTCTGCACTTGGCGGAAGCCAAGTCATTGTTGAGCCGGCTGCAGCGCACGATGGTCGCGGCACAGGTTGCCGAGGCGGTTGCCCGGACCAGCGTTTGCCCCGCGTGCGGTGCGCAGTTGGCTTGCAAGGGCCACCATCACCTGGTCTTCCGTAGTGCGTTCGGGCGACTGTCGATTGACAGTCCCAGGCTGTACCCCTGCCGGCAGTGCAAGGGCGACGCACCGAGCTTCAGTCCGGTCGCCGGTTTTTTGCCTGAGCGGGTCAGTCCAGAACTGCAGTATCTCGGGGTCAAGTTTGCAGCGTTGATGTCCTATGGCCTGACCGTCAACGTCCTGCAGGAAGTGTTGCCGCTCGATCATGTGCTGGCAGCCAGCTCGATCCGGCGCCAGGTCACCGTGCTCGGTCGCCGGCTGGAAGCGGAACAGGCCACCGATGCCCGGCAGCAGGTGGAGGTGGCGGCGAGCATTCGTTCGCCCGACATCCCGGAACCCAGTCCGGTGCGCGCGATTGGCATTGACGGCGGCTACCTTCGGCTGGCGGGCCGCAAGCGTCGCCAGGACGGTTGGTTTGAAGTGATTGTCGGCAAGTCCATGCGGGATCAGGGTGCCGGCCACAGTTTTGCCTACGTGCACAAGCTGGAGCATCGGCCGGCCGATCGTATGTTGAATTTCCTCATGCGAGAAGGTGTGCAACCGGATCAACCGGTTACCTTTCTCTCGGACGGCGGGGATACCGTACGGTCTGCCCAGTTCGGCTTTGGTGATCGCGGTGAGTGCATCCTCGATTGGTTTCACATCGCCATGCGGGGTACAGAACCTCGAACAGATGATCAAGGGCCGGCCAGCACACAGCGATGGCCCGAGCAATGCGACATTGATCAAGGCGCTGCAAGATGCCAAGTGGCACTTGTGGCACGGTTGCCCCTATCCAGCGTTGCGCCGGCTGGAAGACCTGGGCTGGGACCTCGACGCCGAGGCCAGCCCCGAGGAGGCCAAGCTCCTTGGCAAGCTCGAGGAGTTGATCATTTATCTGGATAACAACAGGGGCTTCATCGTGAACTATGGTGACCGCTATCGCCACGGGGCGCCCATTGCATCGGGCTTTGTCGAGTCGGCCGTCAACCAGGTGATTAGCAAGCGGTTCGTCAAACGCCAACAGATGGCCTGGCGGCCACGGCACGCGCACGCACTGCTACAAATCCGGACTGCCGTGCTCAATGACCAGCTCCGATCGCGCGTTGAACGATGGTATCCCTCCATCGCCAGAGCAGAAAACCACCGCATTGCCGCTTAGTCAGCCCCCGCTTTGGCGCGGCCTCCTCTTTAAGTCGCGTTGCTTTCGCGTCGTTCCTGGTGACCAGAACAGGGGCATGGCGGTGGCTCATGAGGCGGTTCCCGAGGCAGCAGATCGACGAGCGGCCGGGACGGCTAGTATGGCGAGACGGTAAGCTTGTGGCCGGGCGGATCGTGTTCTACTTGGCGCCACCTGGACCGGAACTGCGCTAGGCCGGGCCTTGCGCCGGATCGTCCGTGTCCTCCTCATCGTCTTCGAGGGTCGCGCGCACCGCCTCCTCGATGATCCCGAAATAGGTCTCCGGGACCTTGTTAGCGTACCGCTTCCGTTTTTTGTTGGAGATGGTCCCACCCGCATCGAGGCAGATGACGATCAGGGTGCTTAGATCGTTGCCGATCATGTCCACCTGCTCGTTCACGCGTCTCACGACCTTGTCGTAGCGGGCGAGGAAAATCGTCTCCGTCCTCAACTCCACGTCCAGTGCCTGCGCGGCCATCTTGAACCCGAATTCCACGCACGGGGTGGCATCCCAGTACCTGAAGATCGCGTCATCGGCCTTGAAGTCAAACGTGTATTCGCCCTCGCCGATCCAGGTGACCTTCACCCGCTCGCGCGCCGGCAGAGAGTAGGACTGCAGCGCCGCCAGATACTCGGCTTCATGGCGCTTCATGGCGACAGACACTGGCAGGAGCAGGCCCTTTTCCAGCTTGCCTGACGTGCAGAGTGCCTTGTGGAACATGAAGCGAGACAGCCTCCCGTTGCCATCCCAGAAGGGGTGGATGAACACGAAACCGAATGAAGCGACGCTCGCGGCGACGATCGGATCGATCTGGCTCGGCGCATCGCTAGCGAAGTGCATCCATTCGTCCATGAGCGGCTCTACGAGCTCCGGCCAGGGCGGTACGTAGGTGACGCCGCTAGCTCCGCGCCCAGGGCCTCGCAGCCAGTTCTGCGCCGCCCGGAATTGATCGGCCTGCAGGCGGGGATTGGACACCGTCGACGACTGGAGCTCGCAGAGGTAGTCCTCGGTGAGCCGGCGGCCGTCGTGGGCCTGATGGAGCAACTGCACGAAGAGCCTCGCTTTGTCCTCGCTCGGCGTCTCGTTTTCGATGGCGTAGGAATCCTCGGTCTCATGCAGATACGCCCATGCCAGCGCGCGGTCGCGCATCTCGGGGCCAAGGCTATCCAAGAATTCTGCCGTCCGTTCGAGGATCTTGCTCTCGATCCCCGCAGTGATCGCGGGGGTTCGCTCGACCGTCGCGCAGTAGGCGAGGGTGCCGAGTCCGTTGAAATTGACTCTCCAACGGGGATCTCGCCGGGAAGGGCCGGTGACGTATCGGTCGCGGTCGAAGATCTCCACATAGGCAGCCGTGGTTTCCAGTCGCCCCTCCAGCCTCTGGCCCGAGAAATGTTCCCACAGGTAGCCGGCAATGCGCACATACACGCCATTCGGCGTGGCGCGTGTCGCCTCCAGTATCCGGTCCGCGGGAATCTTCGGGAGGGCCTGTGCGAGC
Organism: Cupriavidus sp. CuC1; assembly: GCF_044627735.1. Classification (NCBI taxonomy): domain Bacteria; kingdom Pseudomonadati; phylum Pseudomonadota; class Betaproteobacteria; order Burkholderiales; family Burkholderiaceae; genus Cupriavidus; species Cupriavidus sp. CuC1. Next base: position 9,532 of record NZ_JBIUHC010000227.1, read on the forward strand.
ACCTGCAGGTTCACGCCTTCGTGCTTCAGTGCAAATAGCACGTGGTCCAGGCTGTCGTCCGTCTGGGGTGCCACCTGTGCCGGGACCGCAATCAGCCCGTTCTCCATGAGAACGCGGGTGACAGGCCGGACTTCCGCCTGACGCTTGAGCGGGAAAGCGGATAGCCCGCCAGCCCGCCGAAGGAACTCGTAACCAACCACGCTCATGATTTTCTTCACCGAACAAGGATTTTCTTCAGAAACGTAGTGTACGCCAGGATTTTCCTCAGTTGTGCGCAGACGAGCACCTAGTGAAAGCCCGCGCGGTGGACTGGCTATTGCTATTCATGCGCTTCCGCTCAAACATCAGCCCCAGAATCCCGGGGAAAACACCAGGCATACACAAATTTGACGATGCGGTGATGCCGCAGCGTGACCAATACCGATCTTCACGCACACCGGGAGCGCAGCATGAACAAGCGAAGCTTTTCCTCACCGCGCCTGCCGCACTGCTGGCATCGGCATCGCCGGCGTTCGGCGACCAGGCCTGGCATGCCAACCGCGACTCACGGATCACGCTGATTTATCTCGGCCAGGTAACCCGCCCCGCCTGCAGCGGCTACGAGGCGGAGTACTCCGGACGCATGGACCGGATGAGTGTCAGCTTCCCCATGTTCAAGGAGATCGACTACCAAGTTGAGCATGGGCAGCGGCAAGGGCACGCTGAGATCGGGCCACCTTCCAGACCACCTGAAGTGGATGGCAACAGAAACGCGCAACGGTGGGTCTGTCGTCAAGAATGACTACGGCACACCGGTCTTCCTCGGCATGGTCGATCGCGGAGTCTGGGCGCAAGGGCCAGGGGTCAGCGCGCTCGAAGGAGACGTGCTCCCGACACTGCGCCGCGCAGTCATGGAGCGTCGCGGAATGGCGTAAGCCGCTTGGTCGGCGAAAGAGCGGCAAGTTGGCAAAGGAAATCCCTCAGTCGGCAAGGATTTCCTTCAGAAAGACATATCTCGCCCGGATTTCTATCAGCCGGAGTGCCGCGTGCGCCGCTGCCGGGCTTGCGAACCGTCGTAAATTACCGAAATCGAAGCTACCCGCTCTGGCAGGACCGCGCGACAAGATGCACGTGACCATCGCGCCCCCCGAGCTGCCGGACGCGCTCAAGGCGATCGCCGCCAATGCCATGCAGTCGATCTGGGAGGCCGCCAACGAAGCGGCCGCCGGCGAACTGGCCGCCTTCCGGGCCGAAGCCCGGCTGCAGGCGAGCGAGGCCGAGGCGCAGCGCGACCAGGTGCACACCGCGGTGGTGGCCGCCAAGCATGAGACAGCAGCCGTGCAGGCCGAGCTCGAGCAGGTCCGGCTCGCGCTAGCGGCGCGGCAAGGGGAGCTGGACGCCGAGCGCCAGGCCCACGCCGCCGCGCGGGCGCGTCAGGAGGCGGGCCAGCGCCAGATCGAGGCGCTTGAGCGGCAACTCGGAGAGCTGCGTACACAATTCTCGACGGAGCTGGAACTCATCCGTGAGCAGGTTGCGGTGGCGCAGGAGCGGGCCAGTGCCACCAAGCGCCGCGCACTGCGCGAGATCGACCAGGAGCGCAAGTTGCGCCAGAAGGCCGAGCAGGCGGTGGCGGACTTGCGCGCCGAACTGGCGATGGTGCTGGCGCGGGCGCAGGACGCCGTCGTAGCCCGCGCCGAGGAGCGGGCACGGCGGCAGGCCGAGTGCGACACGCTCAGCCGGCAACTTGCAGCGGCGCAACAGGAACTGGCGGAGGGGCTGGTGGTGCACGAGCGCCTGCGGACCGAACTCGAGGTGGCGCTGCGGCGGGCCGAGCGCGCGCAGGCGGAGGCCACCGCGACGCGCCGCCTAGTGCCCGCCAAGCGCCGGGCGCCGGCGACGCGCCCCAAGTTCAAGCCCGGGTCCGCCTGATCGCGTGGCCGAGGGCGGGGCGAAGTTTGTCCACCGCGCGAGGGGATAAGCCTGTGGACAAGGCGGGCGGGGACAAATGGCCGACAGTCTCTGTGGATTTGATTAAAATTTAAGCAGAGAGGGCGACCGCATCCTCCCGCCGGCGCGGATCTCCACCGCAGCCATCCCCTCGGAACAACCCCGAAGTCCAACGCTATTAAAATAGAAGGCGGCAAAGCGCAGGATCCGGCACCGCCCCAAATCTACTCGCCTACGCTATGTCGATCGAAATCGAGCGCGCCGAAGCGATTACCTGGATCCGCATCCAGATGGCCCAGCACGGCCTGACCCTGGCCCACCTGCAGGCCGCCGGCTGTTTTGCCGAGCCGCCACCGGCGACGTTGCCCGGGGCGGTGCGCTATCGCAACGCGCACGGGCAGGGCTGGGACGGCCGCGGCGCCATGCCGGACTGGCTGCAGCGCGCGGTCAACGCAGGGCAGAGCGTGGAACATTTCCAGGTAGTCACTGTGAAGCAGTAGCTGAGCACTGCCGCAGAGCCAGAACCCGGAGGAGCGTCCCGGGTGGAAGCGTCGACGGCAGCATGCACTGCTAGAATCGTGCGAGGTTCTATTAGGAAGCGCTGCTGAAGAGGCCAAGGTGCCGCAGCATCTGCCGCGGGGAAGCCATGAAGTAGCGTTGGTACCCCGCTGAAAGCTGGCACGGTTTTGCACGGATGATCAGCTTGGTCAAAATCAACGGCTGTAGAGATGAAACAATGAATCGAAGGCAATTCATATTGACGTGCCGCCGCAAAGCGGGGCGAGGAATGCAGCGAGTGGGCCAACTGCGCAACAGCGGCATGGACCGTTTGCGATGACGCGCAAACGAGTCGCAGCCCAAGTCCCTCCAGCGGTAGCGTCACAGGGACCAGTGAATGCCGACGCGCTTGCTGGGGACATCCGGCGCCTCATTAGCGAAGCCCGTGCGGGGCTTGCCGTCACGGTCAACGCGGCGCTGACGATGCTGTACTGGCGCGTCGGCCAGCGTATCCGCTCGGAAGTACTGGGCGGCGAGCGCGCCGAATACGGCGAGCAGATCGTAAGCGCGAAAATAAGCACACCTAGCTTTTGCTGCTGAGAGTGGGCAGGCTTGCGTCCGCAACCACTATTTGCGGA
>NZ_JBIUHC010000228.1:0-12341 GCF_044627735.1 Cupriavidus sp. CuC1
GGTTCCATCGGGGCAGCGGGCGGCATGGCGTGAGGGTAGCCATCATTATAGACAGAATGACACTTATGTCTAAAGATCTATCTAAATAGTTATATATTTAACGTATTACGTAGTAATATTTATAGAAACTGATCTCGTCCCCCGCCCAAACATGACTGCCAGCCCCGAATCCACGCCGCCCATGCCCAGTGAGGCCGCTCCCGACGCCACCCTGCAGGCCACGCTCGCCGCCGACGTGGCGACCCTGCGTACGCAGTTCCCCGAGACCCGCGCGCTCTACCGCGAGGTCTGCGCCCTGTTGTTCTTCCGCTACGGCATCACGCCCACCGCCAACAAGCTCTACGGCCTGGTGCGCAAGGGCAGCATGGGCACGCCCACCGAGGTGCTGGCGCAGTTCTGGGCGGACCTGCGCGGCAAGATGCGCGTGACCATCGACCACCCCGGGCTGCCGGAGGCGCTCAAGGCGATCGCGGCCGACGCCGTGCAGTCGATCTGGCAGGCCGCCAACGAGGCCGCCGCCGGCGAACTGGCCGCGCTGCGGGCCGAAGCGCGGTGGCAGGCGAGCGAGGCGGAGGCGCAGCGCGACCAGGCGCGCGCCGCGGTGGTAGTGGCCGAGCAGGAGACGGCGGCAGTGCAGGCAGACTTCGATGCCGCCCAGCAGGCGCGCGCTGCGCTGCAAGGGGAGCTGGAAGCCGAGCGCCAGGCCCACGCGGCCGCGCGGGCGCGTCACGAGGAGGGCGTACGCCAGGTCGAGGCGCTCGAGCGGCAGTTGCTGGAGCTGCGTACCCAATTCTCGGCGGAGCTGGAACACACCCGCGAGCAGGTGGCCGTCGCCCAGGAGCGGGCCAGCGCCACCGAGCGCCGCGCGCTGCGCGAGATCGACCAGGAGCGCACGTTGCGCCAGAAGGGCGAGCAGGCGCTCGCGGACCTGCGCACCGAGCTGGCGGCCATGCAGGCGAGGGCGCAAGACGCCGCCGTGGCCGCCGCAGAGGCGCGGGTGCGACTGCAAGCCGAATACGACACGCTCAGCCGGCAGCTGGCGCAGGCAGAGCAGGCGCTCGGACGAGGGCTGGCGGCACAAGACGGGCTGCGGGCTGAACTGGAAGCGGCGCTGCGGCAGGCCGAGCGCGCACAAGCCGAAGCCACCGCGTCGCGTCGCCTGGCAACGACCAGGCGCCAGGTGCCAGCGACCAAGACCAAGTTGAAGTTCAAGGCGGGGCCGGCCTGAGGAGGGGAGGGGGCATGGATTTGTCCACCGCGCCACGGAATAAGCCTGTGGACAAGCCGCGCGAGGGCAGATGCTCGGCGGGCTGCTCTGGTCTGTTAATTTTTGAGCGGCGGGGTGACGACGTGATTCCCAATCCCCAAGGAAGCGGGTTGCTTTACACCAGCGATCCGCCGGAACAATGTTGAGGCCCAACGGTCTTTGAGACGACAACGCAGGATCCTGCCCCGCAGCTTCCTCAAATCTGTGCACCTAGAATGAAGTCGATCGAAATCGAGCGCGCCGAAGCGATTACCTGGATCCGCATCCAGATGGCCCAGCACGGCCTGACCCTGGAACATCTTCAGGCCGCCGGCTGCTTTGCCGAGCCGCCGCCGACCCCAACGCCAGGAGCGGTGCGCTACCGCAACGCGCACGGGCAGGGCTGGGACGGCCGCGGCGCCATGCCGGACTGGCTGCAGCGGGCGATCCACGCCGGGCAGACGGTGGAACATTTCCGCGTCTAGTGGGTGGCGAGTACGGTGACGAACGTCGTCGGCAATGCCGTCGCCACCGCCGCTATTGCGAAATGGGAAGGTGACCTTCTGCCGTGGATGGGTAAGGAGCGATCGCTGGACATGGCGTAACGCACCATGATCTGAGAGACGCGGCGCAGAATGCCGCCGACGCCGGAAAGGTGTCCGCGCCGACAATAGAGCAGGTGGTGTGAACCTTCAACTGTTCGGCGCGGCCATTCTTCTTAACCTATTGGCATGTATTTTTTGCTGTCCGCAAGTGTCTGGAATGGCTGAAGGCGGTGCACCCACTATCTGCTTGCCGAATGTCCGGTGAAGGGAGGCGAGAGCGGTCAGCCACGACAATGGTGGCGATCGTCCCTTCATCAGCCAACGCGGTTATTGACCGCCGGCGAAGCGACTGACTCAAGCTGGCTGCGGACGGTCAGTGAGCAACGGGGTAGGAGCGCTAACGAGTCCGCACTTCGCGGGTGGGATGGGCAGCCACGAAATATGCGCAAAAAAGGGCCTGTACGGCGGTCCAGCTAATTCGCGCTACTCTTCAGGGCAGTCCAGTCAATTCCGGTTCTTAGACGGCCGAGCGGCGACGGAATTAGCGGTTAATTCATTGAATTCTCGGAGAACGCAGTCTGACGAATTCCGGTTTCTTACAGTAGTGTAGGAAACCCGAATTAGCTGGACTGCATACCGGTTTGCTGGACTGGAAATCCGGAATTAGCTGGATTGCCGGTGCAGCTGCGATCTCGACTTCTCCTCGGCGGCTTGGACGGTGTGGCCGAAACGGCTGTATGGTCGTGCCCCAGCTTAGGCGCCGGGACAGCGCACGGCCGCTGTTGGCCAAGCGGCCCACCATCGATCGCTCACGAACGTCCGATAACAATGGCTGAACCGAAAGCAGCGGATGGACTTTACGTAGCAAGCCGAACTCGAGTAGCCGGGCGGCGACCTGGGCAGGGCCGATGAGAGCACCGACCATCACGGCCGTGGCCAGTGTGGCGCCACCGGCTTCCAGCAGCCGCGGCAAATGCGCCGCCATTGCCGTGCTAATGAACCACGTTGCGGCGAAGACGAAAGCCAGCGCGAACGATGCGAAACGCTGCGACGCCAATTCGCTCGCAGTAGGAACCTCAATTGCTTGAGAATTATTAGTCGGCTTCAAGCTCACGTCTCCAAATGAGCCGCCCGGCATGCTCAGGTTCAGCGCGAACCCGAGAGTCGGATGGAGGGCTGCCCAGCTTAGGCAGGCACCGCGCCACCCAATGTGCGACTCCATGAACGTCGAGAGCGGCCAGCCAACTGTGCTCGCGAAGCCGGCAATCAGCGTGATGCCGGTTATGGCATTGCGCGAGCGATTGCCATAGAGGGCGACCAGCGTTGCGAAGGCGGCTTCGTAGAGCTCGCTACCCATGCCGATCCCAATGATCAGCCACGCGACGAACATCCCGACTACACCTTGCGCCATCCCAAGGGCAGCTAGCCCGATCGCGAAGATCAGGCTCGTGCCGACCAGCACTGGCCGGTCACCCGTGCGGTCGATCAGGCGGCCGGCGGAAGGCCCGAGAATAGCCGAGACAATGAGCGCCGCACTGAACGCCGCGAAGACCGTCGGAGTCGAAACGCCGAGGTCGCGTGCCATCGACGTGGCCAACATTGCCGGCAGATAGTACGTCGATCCCCACGCCAGCGTTTGGGCAACTCCCAGCCTGGCAATCACGCTACCGCTTGACTCGATCGCGATACGCGCCCCGTGTCTTGGCTCTTATTCGACTTCACCGTCGTCGGTATCGTCAACCTTGGCGCTTTGCCCCATGGCGGCGGCGGCAAGTGCTGACGCGACCTGCGATTCAGCCTCCTTGCGCTCGCTGTACCGATCCGTCAGGTAGTCAGAACGATCACGGATCAGCAACGTGAACTTGTACAACTCCTCCATGACGTCGACCACGCGGTCGTAGTAGGACGCATGGCTTCATGCGACCGTCAGCATCGAACTCCTGATACGCTATGGGTACGGAAGACTGGTTCGGAATGGTCACCATCCGCATCCAGCGGCCCAGCACCCGCAGGGCGTTCACGGCATTGAAGGACTGCGAGCCGCCGCAGACTTGCATGACGGCCAGCGTCCTACCCTGGGTCGGGCGAATCCCACCGCTCTCCAGCGGGAGCCAGTCGATCTGGTTCTTGAAGGCCGCGGTCTGGTGCCGTGCCGCTCGGGACTGCACCAGACCTGGCCCTCTGACCACTCGGACAACTTGCGCAACTCCACGACCTTAGGGTGATCGGCCGGCACGCTGTCGGTGACCGGCAAGCCGTGCGGATCGAACACACGCGTCTCAGCACCAAAATGCCTCAGGATCCGTTCTGCTTCCAGCGTCAGTAACCGGCTGAACGACGTCTCGCGCAGCGATCCATAGAGCAGCAGGATGCGGGGCGGATGAGTGAGATCCCCAGCGTTTCGCACAGCTCGCGCTCGTTCAGCTTCGTGCCCGGGGCCAGCACCCCCTCGACGATGAAGTTGCGCAGGTGGTCGACCACGGTGTCGTGCAGCCGCTGGCGCACCACCTTGGGCAGGAGCGGGGCGGCGGCCGCGCCGGTGCCGTCCGGAGTTTGCATGCAATGTCCTTGTCATTAGCGTTGTGCCATTCTAAGACATTGCCGGCTTGCCGCGCCGCCGCCTGCTCCCTTTGAACTCAGCTTGCCGGGCCGCGCAGCGGTACGCCGCCGTCGTGCAGCGCCCCGGTGCCCCCGCGCCGCCCGATCAGCGCCACCGACAACGCCGACACCAGTCCCGCAAACGCCACGTAGGCGCAAATCTGCCAGGGTTTGCCGCCGCCGGACTTCAGCAGCGCCGTGGCGATGATCGGGGTGATGCCCGACGCGAAAATCCCCGAGAACTGGTAGACGAACGAGATCCCGGTGTAGCGCACCCTGGCATCGAACAGCTCGCAGAACAGCGCCGCCTCCGGGCCATAGACCGCGGCGTAGAGGATGCCGAACGGCACCACGATGGACAGCCACAGCAGCATGGTGTTGCCGCCGCTGTTCAGCATCAGCCAGAACGCCGGGAAGGCGGACAGGGCCGTGATCAGCGAGCCCCAGAAATACACGCGCGTGCGGCCGATGCGGTCGGACAGGTGGCCGAAGAACGGGATGAAGAAGCACATCGCAATGGCTGCCGCCATTACCCCTACCAGCGCCTCGGTGCGGCTGATATGAATGGTCTGGGTCAGGTAGGTGATCGAGAACACGCCGAAGACGTTGAAGAAGACCCCGTCGATATAGCGCGCGCCCATGCCCTTGAGGATATTGCCCGGGTAGCGCCGCATCATGTCGACAAAGGGAATCTGTGTCTCCGCATTGCGCTGCTTGATCACGGCGAATTCCGGCGTTTCCTTGACGTTAAGCCGGATATACATGCCCACGAACACCATCCCCGCCGAGATCAAAAAGGCAACCCGCCAGCCCCAGGCCAGGAACTGCGCATCGGTCAGGGTCAGCGACAGCAGCGCCACCACGCCGGAGGCCAGGCACAGGCCGATCGCCAGCCCGATTTGCGGCAGCGACGCATAGAACCCCTTCTTGCCCGGCGGTGCGTATTCATACGCCATCAGCACCGCGCCGCCCCATTCGCCGCCCAGGCCGATGCCCTGCAGCACGCGCAGCAACAGCAACAGGACCGGCGCCAGGATGCCGATGCTGTCATAGGTCGGCACCAGCCCGATCAGGAAGGTAGACACGCCCATGATCATCAGCGTGATCACCAGCATGCTCTTGCGGCCGACCTTGTCGCCAAAGTGCCCGAAGATCACGCCGCCCAGCGGCCGCGTGACAAAGCCCACCGCAAAGGTGGTGTAGGCCAGCATGGTGGCCACCAGCGGATCCGTACCGGGGAAATAGAGCTTGTTGAAGACCAGGCCGGCGACCACGCCATACAGGAAGAAGTCATACCATTCGATGGTGGCGCCGATCACGGACGCCAGCGCGACCTTGCGGATCGCCTGTTCATTGGGGCTTGTCATGCTTGTCTCCTCTGGTGATGAGCGGCGTCCTTTGAAAGGATAGTTATGGACGCGGGATGCACTGCAGGGTTTGGCCTCGGTGTTATGAATGCCTGGCCTGGGGGCAACGATGATCGGAGAAAGCCGCTCAGGCGGCGTCCGCCATCGGTGGCGCGACATCGACGGGATGGATTTGCCGCCGTGCGTCTTCGCGGATAAAGTCCGCCGCGCGCTCGGCCATCATCACCACCGGCACGTTGGTATTGCCCGAAACCAGCGTGGGCATCACCGAGCAGTCGACCACGCGCAGGCCGCCGATGCCGTGCACGCGCAGGCGCGCGTCGACCACCGCCAGCGGATCGGCGGCGGGCCCCATTTTTGCGGTGCCCGACGGATGGAAGATGGTGGCGCCGTACTCGCGGCAGAAGTGCAGGATCTCGTCGTCGCTGCGCACGTCGTCGCCCGGCCGGAATTCGCGCTTCATCAGGGCGCGCATCGGTTCGGTCTGCGCCACGCGGCGGGCGTAGCGCACCGCCGCGACGGTGCAGCGCCGGTCCAGCTCGGCCGACAGGTAGTTGGGCTGCATCGACGGCGGCTCATAGGGGTCGGTCGAGCGGATCCGCACCGCGCCGCGCGACTCGGGCCGCAGCTGGCATACCGAATAGGTGCAGCCGGAGAACGGATGCACCGTGCCGCCAGCCATGTCCGCCGACAGGGTCGAGAAATGGAACTGCGTGTCCGGCGTGGCGCTTTCCTGCGGCAATGCGCGGCAGAACATCGCCCCCTGGTTGATGCCGATCGCCAGCGGCCCCCTGCGCATCAGCAGCCATTCCAGGCCCATGCGCGCCTTGCCGGTCAGCGAGCGCAGCTGGTCGTTGGTGGTGATCGGCTTTGCCACCTCGTAGATCAGCCGGATCTGCAGATGGTCCTGCAGGTTCTCGCCCACGCCCGGCAAGGCATGCACCACCGGGACGCCCAGGTCCTGCAGCAGGGGCGCCGGGCCGATGCCCGACAACTGCAGCAACTGCGGCGACTGCAGCGCGCCGGCGCACAGGATCACCTCGCGCCGCGCTCGCAGGATAAAAGGCTGGCCATGTTGGGTGTAGCGCACGCCCACGGCCCGCTTGCCTTCGAACAGGAGGCCGGTGGTGTGCGCGTCGGTCTCCACGCGCAGGTTCGCGCGCCCGCGCGCCGGGCGCAGGTAGGCCACCGCGGTGGAGCAGCGCCAGCCCTTGCGGGTGGTGAGCTGGTAGTAGCCCGCGCCCTCCTGGTCGCCGCCGTTGAAGTCCGTCTTGCGCGGCAGGCCCAGCGCCTGGCCGGCGCCGATGAAGGCATCGACGAGCGGATGCTGCCGGTCGATCGAGGTGGCATTGAGCGGGCCATCGGTGCCGCGTGTCGGGCCCGCGCCGAGGTCGTTGTTCTCGAGCTTGCGGAAGTAGGGCAGGCAGTGGTCCCAGCCCCAGCCCGGATTGCCCAGCGTCTCCCAGTGGTCGTAGTCCTCGCGCTGGCCGCGCACGTAGATCAGGCCGTTGATGGCGCTGCTGCCGCCCAGCGTGCGGCCGCGCGGCCAGTAGATCCGGCGGTTCAGCATATTGGGATCGGGATCGGTGTAGAAGCCCCAGTTCACTTGCTTGTGGAACATGGTCTTGCCATAGCCGATCGGGATATGGATCCACGGGTAGCGGTCGGGCGGGCCGGCCTCCAGCAGGCAGACCGAATACCGGCCGTCTTCGCTGAGCCGGTTGGCCAGCACGCATCCGGCCGAGCCGGCGCCCACCACGATGTAGTCAACGGTATGCGACATCGTCGCTGTCTCCTGTTCTGGCCGGCAGGCGCATAACCATCCGGCTTTTTGTCTATAATCTGAAACGTTATGTTCCGGATTCTATTTTTCTAAGCTGGAATGGAAAGCCCAATCGCGAGGAGACGCCGGTTGTGAAACAGAACGTGCAATTCCCGTTTCAGAATCGCACTGCAGCAGAAGACGGGGTGGTGGAGGAAGATGCACGCAGCCTGCGCGTGCTGATGGTGCTGTCGAGCCTGGCCAGGGCGCAGCACCCGCAAACGCTGTCCCAGCTCTCGCAGCGCCTGCATGTGCCCAAGGCGACCCTGATGCGCCTGCTGGCTGCCATGGAACGATCCGGCTTCGTGATCCGGATGCCGGCCGAACGCGGTTATGTGCCCGGCCCCGGCGCGGCGGCCCTGGCGCTGCAGACACTGCGCAGCCCGCCGCTGCTGCGCGAGTGCCGCGCCATCCTCGCCCGCCTGGTCGCGAGCCTGGGCGAAACCTGCAACCTCACCGCGCTCGACGGCGACCGCGTGCTCTACGTGGAACGCGTGGAGACGCATGAACCGCTGCGCCTGCAACTCTCGCCCGGCATCCACGTGCCGCTGCATTGCACCGCCAGCGGCAAGCTGTTCCTGTCAGCGATGAACCGGCTGGAACGCCAGCAGATGCTCAGGCGCCTGGACCTCGCCCGGCACACGCCACGTACGTTTTCCGATGCGCCTGCGCTCAATGCCGAGCTGGACCGGTTGGGCGCGCGCGGCATCGGCGTGGATCACGAGGAATTCGTGCGCGGCATGTGCGCCGTGGCGGTGCCGGTGCGCGAGCCGGATGGCGCGGGGCCGGGGCGGGTGGTGGCGGCGATTGCCTGCCATGCGCCGACGGCGCGGGCATCGCTGGAGGCGCTGTTGCAGGCGGTGCCGACGCTGCAGGGGGCGGCGAGGGAGATGGCGGCGGTGCTGTGCGCGCAGTGAGCCGGACCGCAGGGCTGCGCGCTCAGCGCTTGCGAACGCCCGCAGCCGCCACCGCGCGCGCGGCCAGCAACGGCACCGGCTCGGCCGCGACGGTCTCGCCGGCCCGGCGCATGACGAGCTCGCGAAACAGGCGCGCCGCCGTGCGTGGCGTGAGTTCGTCGTTCCAGACTGCGACCACCGGCTCCACGTGGCTGTCGAGCTCGAAGCGAAGCACTCTTGCCACCTTGGCCAGGGTGAGCTGCGCGGCAATGCGCTCGGGGAACACCGCCAGGAAATGACCCGCCTGCAGCAGGCTGGCCGTGGCGGCCACATCGCTGGTGCGGATGCCCAGCGAGGGCGCAGGCGCGCCCAGGGTATGAAACGCCGTTTGCAGCAAGTGCAGCATGCGCGAGCCTGCCGCAGGAATGCACCATTGCTGCCCGGACAGTTCCCGCGCCGCCAGCTTGCGGCGTGCCAGCAGCGGATGGTCCGCGCTGGCGACGATCACCACTTTCTGTGCCGCGACCACCGGCGCGGTGCGCAGCGCGGGTAGGGACAGGCGCGGATCGTCATAGGCGAACAGCAGGTCCAGCGAGCCATCCACCAGTTGCGCGGCCAGTTCGCCGATGCCGCCTTCGATCACGCTGATTTCCACGCGCGGATGGTCACGGTAGAAGTCGCTCATCGCGCGCGCCAGGAAGGGCTGCACCGACATGGTCCGGAATGCGATGCGCAACGCGCCCTGGCTGCCGGCGCGCACTGCGTGCAGCGATTCGGCAAGGCGTTCGAGCTGCGCCAGCAGGACCGCCGCATGGGCCGCCATTTCCCGGCCGGGCTCGGTCAGGTGCAGGCCGCGGCGGCTGCGTTCGAACAGCGGCATCCCCACCATATCTTCGATCTCCGCCAGTGTCTTGGACACGGCGGCGGGGCTGACATGAAAGCGCGCGGCGACGGCGGCGGCGGTTTGCGCCTCGCTCAACGCCAGGATGATGCGCAAGTGACGCAGCTTGAGGCGGCCAAGGAGGGCGTGGGTGAAAGCTTCGGGGGGCATGGGGCAGGCGATGAGCGGCGGGGTGGGTGCCTCATTCTACAAGTTAACCATTTGCTCAACAAACGACGATTTTTATTCGCTTTTGGTAGAGATGGGGTTCCCATATAGTCAGCCCATCACCCGATTCATTCCAAGCCATCACGAGGCAACAGACCTCAGGAGGAGACACATGGAAGCAGTGGGCCATTGGCGCTCGATCGTGCGCGGCGTGCTTGCCGGCGCAGCCTTGCTCGCGGTCACTTGCGCAAGTGCCGCGGCGGCGTGGCCTGACCGGCCCCTGCGCCTGGTCGTGCCGTATCCGGCCGGCGGTTCCTACGACATCATCGGCCGGACCCTGGCGCGCAAGCTGGAACAGCGACTGGGGCAGCCAGTGGTGGTGGAGAACATCGCCGGCGGCGCGACCGTGCCGGGCGTGATGTCGGTGCTCAAGGAGAAGGCCGACGGCAATACCCTGCTGCTGGCGAGCGACGGCACGCTCAATATCATTTCGGGTCACTCCGGTTGACGGCGGCGGATGCGCTCAGGCGGCCTCGAGCGCCGTATGCGCTTCCAGCGGGTAGATCGGGCGGCGCAGAGCAGCATCCGTGGTTTGAGGGCGAAGTCCTGCCGATGCTCAAGCCGGGGGATGCCCTGCGCAAGCTGATCCAGGCGCAGCGCTCGCAGTGGGGTCCGGTGGTCGCGGCCTCGGGCTTTACGGCCAACGACTGAGGCCAGCCGGCCAGGCGGGGAGTGTCGCTTGCCACCTACCCCGGCCGCGCAGGGCCGTGCCGCCCGGCTGACCCGCTCGCGCAGGGGTGCGGCAACGGGATGAAGTCGGGCGCGTAGTCTTGCCATGCCCTGACGGTCTCGGTCAGCGTCGGCTTGCGGCGCGCCCCGAGGAAATGGCGCTGCGCGTACTGGCCGACCAGCAAAGTTAGTTCAATCGACGGCAGTTCCGCCAGCAGGCGGTCGAGCCACAGCGGCGCGCATTCGGGCGCGGCGGGTTGTCGCCACTCTTGCCGCGTCCGGGATAGCAGAACCCCATCGGGATGATGGCGAACTGCGAGGTATCGGCGAAGGTGGCGGCGTCGACCCCAAGCCATTGCCGCAGACGATCGCCGCTTGCATCGTTCCAGGGGGTCCCGGTTTCGTGCACGCGAGTCCCCGGCGCCTGGCCGACGATCAGGATGTGCGCGTCGGCCCCGACGCGCACGATCGGGCGCGGGCCGAGGGGCAGATGTGGGGCGCAGACGCGGCAAGCCCGCACTTCCTTTAGCAGGGCATCGAGCGAGGCGTATCGGGGCCGGCTCATGGTCACTGCGCCATCACGCGTGGTTGCCTGCCACCTGCCGCGACAGGAAGCTGCAAGTCGCCACCAGCACTTTCGCGCATTCGGGAATGCACGTCTCCATCCGATTCCTCGGTCCGGCCACGGCAATGGCCAGGGTCTCATTGTTCAGCGTGAGGAAGGTCGCGACGGCCCAGACGTCGCTGACGTTCTCGCCGCGCGTGACAAAGTAGCCGGCGCGCCGGCTTTCCTGGATGTCGCGCACAAGGGCTTCCGGGTCGGTCTTGGTGGCCGTGGTGAGGGGTCATGCCAAGATTCGCAATTATGCTCTGCAGAGCATAAGCCTTTATCTTGGCATGACCCCTGGTGATGGCGGGCAGGTCCCGGTCGGCCAGCCAGCCGCGCAGCTCCTGCTCCTTCAGTCCGCCCAGGATGGCCTTGCCGATGGAGCTTGAGTGCAATGGCTTGAACTCCCCCGGCTTGGCCGTGTAGCGGATCGCGTGCACGCCTTCGATGACCTGCAGGTAGATCACGGATTCACCCTGCCGCTTGCCCAGGATCACGGTTTCCCGCGTGGCGTCGCGCAGCCGCTCCAGCACCGGCGTGGCCCGTTCCACGAACGGGTCCTTTTCGATGATGTCGCGGGCCACGTCATAGATGTGCCGGGTGGGATAGAGCGCGCGCGGGCGGGTGAGGGAATAGAGGTAGCCACGCGCCATCAGGGTCGAGACGATGGCATGGCAGGTGCTCTTGGCAATGTCTATCGCCTCCGCCAGCGACAGCGGCCGCTGGCTTGCCTGGAAGGCTTCGAGGATATCGATCACCCGCTCGACGGCGGTCACCGTGACACCGGACATACACCCCTCCTTTCGCTTGCGCCTGGCTGGAAGAAATTCGGCCGGCTGAACAAAAGCCGGCGGCGTCGCCGCATTCCGCTGCACTGTACTCATTTGTTCGAAATACGGAACTAGCGTTCTTGTTTCGGAATTAACCCCCGCCTAGCATCCATTCAAACCAGTCGGGAGGCAGATCAGCGTGTACGTAGCTAAGGACATCACCGTGGAGGAGCGCGCCGGCGGCGCGCTATGGATCACGCCCGACAGGGCGCAGAAACACAATGCGCTGGCCCGCCACGTGCTGGCAGGGTTGGCGCAAGTGGTGAGCGCCGCGGCATCGCAGCCCGGGGTGCGATGCCTCGTGCTGACCGGCGCCGGCGAGCGCTACTTTGCAGCAGGCGGGGATCTCGTCGACTTGTCCGGCGTGCGCGACCGGGAGGCTACGCTGGCGATGAGCGAGCAGGCGCGCGGCGCCCTGGATGCGGTGCGCGACTGCCCGCTGCCGGTGCTGGCCTACCTGAACGGCGATGCGATCGGCGGCGGTGCCGAACTGGCGCTGGCCTGCGACATGCGGTTGCAGGCGGCGACGGCGCGCATCGGCTTTATCCAGGCGCGGCTGGCCATCAACTCGGCCTGGCCACGCCAAAGCGCGTGAGTGCCTGGACTGCAGTGCATTGCCCACTTTGCACGGAGGCGGCAATCCGTACCAGTTC
>NZ_JBIUHC010000229.1:0-12279 GCF_044627735.1 Cupriavidus sp. CuC1
TGGCCTCGCCCCGCGGCAGGTTGCGCCAAGCCACGCCGCGCGCGCCGGGCGGCACGCGCTGGCCCTGCACGAAGGCGCGCGCCGGCATGCCGGTGATCGCTCCCGGCACGTCCCGGTTGATGTACGTGTTCCGGACATGGTTATTGATCACCTCGTTGTTGACGGTGAAGTGGTTGATGCGATTGACATAAGCCGGGCTGGCGCCATAGACCGGGCGATAAGCCTCGCGCGGCCCCAGCGGATACCACGCGACGCCCGGGCCATTGCCTCGGTCGTGGCCGCGGTCGTGGTCATGGTCGCGCCAGTGGCCTCCATCTATGAATCCCACCAGCGCGGGGGCGTAGACCGGCTGCACCGACCTCGGGCCTGGCATCCAGCCCCAACGGTTGCCAATGCGCGCCCAGCGGCCATAGTGGGACGGGGCAAAGCCCCAGGGCGCATCGTCGCACCAGCTCCATCCCCACGGCGCCACCCAGGCCCAATAGCCGGCGCTGTAAGGCACCCAGTCCGCGGCCACCACGCGCGGGAACCATACCGCGCCATAGCCGGGGTCTTCCTGCCAGTCGCCGTAGTCGTCCAGTGCGGCATACCCAGTCATTTCAGGCGCCACGTAGCGGGCGGACGGCGAGCGGTCCTCCCGCGCGTCGCGCGCCATGGTCCAGCGATCGAAGCCGTCCATGGGCGGGTTGGTGGCGCTGCCGGCCTCGGCCAGATCGGTGCCGCCGAAGCGCACTTGCTCGCCGCGCCGCATTTCCAGCGAGCGGTTGTCGCCATACAGCGTGGCCGAGCCGTGGT
Organism: Cupriavidus sp. CuC1; assembly: GCF_044627735.1. Lineage (NCBI taxonomy): Bacteria > Pseudomonadati > Pseudomonadota > Betaproteobacteria > Burkholderiales > Burkholderiaceae > Cupriavidus > Cupriavidus sp. CuC1. Next base: position 796 of record NZ_JBIUHC010000229.1, read on the forward strand.
GCATGGTGACGACCGTGGAGCTGCCGTCGGGCGCCACGTCCAGCCGGTAGTCGCCGGGCTCGCGCGGCACGAAGGCCAGGTTGGGCGTATCGATCTCGACCGGCTGGTCGGGCGGCAGCGCGCGCACGCGTAGTTGCAGCGTGCCCTGGGTCAGCTTGACCTGGGTGGCACTGTCATCGAGATTGAGCACGGTCACGGCGGTGCCGCTGCCTAGCCGGATCGCCGTGGAGCCGGCGTGCAGCTCGGCCCGCCCGCCGTTGTCGACCCAAAGGCGGTCGCCGGTGGTGATCGGCCGGTTCAGCGCGGCCCGCGCCCAGTCGTCGGACCCTGCGGGGACAAAGCTCAGGTTGCCGGCGGCATCGGTCACGGTGGCAATGCGGTCGGAGGGATCGGCGGACTGCGCCAGCGCTGGCAGTTGCCAAGTGACTAAAACGAGGCTGGCGGCCAGGAACAGGAAGCGCGCACGCGGGCCAAGCTTGCGGTCAGGGAACATGTGGATACCTCTTGGTCGAAATAGGCGCGCGGGCCAACTCCTGCCGCCCCTGTTGTCACCATACTTCCGATAACGCTGGGCCGCCGGACTGGCGCACTTGACTTTGTAAGCACATATTTCCCTGATTCCCCGCCGCGGCTGCGCCGGGAAGGCACGATCTGGCTGCGCGCCGCCCGCCGTGGCCCCGGCCCGCACGGGGGCCACGGCGGGCCGGCTTATTCAGGACAAAGCTGGAAACAATTGCGCATCGGCGCCGCACGCTCGTGCGAGGGGAAAGGCACGGGCGGCCCGGCTTAGCGGGCGGCGGACTGGGACTGCTGCAGGAACTCGGTGAACTTGTCGGGGGACATGGGCCTGCCATACAGGTAGCCCTGCACCTCGTGGCAGCCGTTCTCGGAAAGGAAATCCCGCTGCTCGACGGTTTCCACGCCCTCGGCCACCACGCCGATGCCCAGGCTGCCACCGACGTTTACCATGGCGCGCACGATGGCGGCGTCGACCGGGTTCTGCGTGACATTGCGGATAAACGACTGGTCGATCTTGATGCGGTCCACCGGGAAGGACTTGAGGAAGCTGAGCGAGGCGTAGCCGGTGCCGAAATCGTCGCAGGTCAGGGTCACGCCATCGCGGCGCAGGGTCTGCAACTGCCCGGAAAACTCGTCGCCCTGCTGCAAGGCGATGGTCTCGGTGATCTCCAGCTCCAGCCGCTCCGGCGCCAGTGCCAGCTCGCGCAGCACATGACGGACTTCGGTCAGCAGCCGGCTCTCGCTGAGCTGCGCGGCAAACAGGTTGATGGCCACCCGCGGCGCATCGGCAAACCCGAGCGACCACATGCGCGCCTGGGCGCAAGCGGTGTGCAGCAGCCAGACGCCGACGTCCGCCGCCACGCTGCTGGCGGCCAGCGCATCGATGAAGCTGGCCGGCGTCAGCAGACCCTGGGTGGGATGGCGCCAGCGCATCAGTGCCTCGGCGCCAACCACCCGGCCATCGCGCAGGTCGATCTGAGGCTGGTACAGCAGCTCGAACTGGCGCTGCGCGTAAGCGTCCCGCAGCGCTTGCACCAGCGACAGGCGGGTCGTCACGTCGGTGCGCATCTGCGGCTTGAAGAAGCGGATGGTGCGGCCGCCGTCGCGCTTGGCCCGGCCGAGAGCCAGGCTGGCCGAGGCCAGGGCATCGGAGGCATTGTCGCCGCCGGCCGGCATCACGCAGGCGCCCAGGCTGGCCAGCACGTGATGGCGCCGGTTGCCGTACTCGTGGGGCTCGGTCTGCAGCGAAAGGATGGCGGCGCTGACGTGGCGCACCAGGGTGGGATCGGCAATGGAAGGCAGCAAGACGGCGAACTCGTCGCCGCCGACCCGCCCCAGGACGGCGTCGCGCGGCGAGGCGTCGCGCAGGCGGCGGGCTACCCGGCGCAGGATCTCATCGCCCTCGGCATGGCCATGCATGTCGTTGAACGCGCGGAAATCGTCGATGCCGAGCAGCAATAGCGCGCAGCGCGGGGAAGCCTCCGTACGCAGGCGGCCTTCCAGCGTGTTCAAGAATGCCTGGCGCGACGCTACGCCCGTCAGCGGATCAATGTCCGCATTCGGCGGGGCGCCGGCCTTCGCCTCTGACCTGGCCACCATGCCTGCCCTGTTTGTGATTATCGACATCGGTCCGATCTGTCTATTTGGCAAGTGTGACTAAAACCAGGAAAAAATCAAGCCAAGTTAAACGATATGTTGCGGCAGCATGTTGCAACGCGGTGAATCCCATAACCCCGCGCGGGCGCCATTGAAATGGCCGGGGCCTTACAGTACCCTACGCCGCTATAAACTGGCCGCTCACGCCCGGCCCGCGCCCACGCGCCAATGCCGCCGCGCCCGGCCGGCGATGGGGCGCCTTCCGACAAGAATAAGCAACGGGAAACCGCACCTTGACCCACTGGACCATCCGCACGCGCATCCTGGCAAGTTTTGCCCTCATCCTGGCGGTCATTTTACTCACGGCGGTGGTCGCCTATGACCGCCAGTCGGCCATCCAGACCCATGCGGATGCGCTGCGCGACGACGCGCTCCCGGGACTCTACTACAGCACCGCGATGCGCGGCGCCTGGGGCGAGACCTATGTGCTGGCCTGGCAGAGCGCGACCGCGGCCAATGACGCCGAGCGCCGGCAATACGCCGAGGCCAACATGGCCTTGCACAAGCGGCTGGACGGCCTGGAGGCAAAGTACGCCGAATCGATCCGGCGCGCCGACGATCGCGAGCGCTTCGAGAAATACCGGGAGCTGCGCCGGCACTATGACGAGCTTTCGGCGTCGCTGTTCGCGGCGACCGGCCCGGAGGTCGCCGCCGCCGAGGCCAAGCTGCGCGGACCAGTCCACGCAGCCTGGACCGAAGGCCGCGCGGCCGTGCAAACACTGTTGGAAGATAACAACAAAGTGGCCGAGGACGGCGCCAGCAGCATCAACAAGGCGGTGCAAACGGCCAAGATCAGCATCGAGGTCTCCCTGATCGCCGCCCTCCTGGAGTCGCTGGTGGCCGGCTACCTGCTGTTCCGCTCCATTACGGTGCCGATGCGCTCGATCGTCAAGCAGCTCGCCAACATGCGCGGCGGCGACTTTCGACAGCACCTGGCGCTGAACCGCAAGGATGAGTTCCTGGAAGTCGAGCAGGGCTTCAACCAGATGACCGGCGACCTCACCACGCTGGTCGGACAGGCCCAGCGCTCGGCCATCCAGGTCACGACCTCGGTCAACGAGATCGCCGCCACCGCGCGCCAGCAGCAGGCCACCGCCACCGAAACGGCGGCCACCACCACCGAGATCGGCGCCACCTCGCGCGAGATCTCCGCCACCTCGTGCGACCTGGTCCGGACCATGACCGAAGTCTCAGGCGCCGCCGAGCAGACCGCCGGCCTGGCCGGCACCGGCCAGGCAAGCTTGTCGCGCATGGAGGCCACCATGCACCATGTGATGGAGGCCGCCGGCTCGGTCAATGCCAAGCTGGCCACCCTGAACGAAAAGGCGGGCAATATCAACCAGGTGGTCACCACCATCGCCAAGGTCGCGGACCAGACCAACCTGCTGTCGCTGAACGCGGCCATCGAAGCCGAGAAGGCGGGCGAGTATGGGCGCGGCTTCTCGGTGGTCGCAACGGAGATCCGCCGCCTGGCGGACCAGACCGCGGTTGCCACCTACGACATCGAGCAGATGGTGCGCGAGATCCAGTCCGCGGTGGCGGCGGGCGTGATGGGCATGGACAAGTTCTCCGAGGAAGTGCGGCGCGGCATGTCGGAGGTGACCCAGGTGGGCGACCAGCTCTCCCAGATCATCGGCCAGGTGCAGTCGCTGGCGCCGCGCGTGCAGATGGTCAACGAGGGCATGCAAGCCCAGGCCGGCGGCGCGGAACAGATCAACCAGGCCCTGATGCAGTTGTCCGAGGCAGCCCAGCAGACGGTGGAATCCCTGCGCCAGTCCAGCCAGGCGATCGACGAGCTGACGCTGGTCGCCAACGACCTGCGCACCGGCGTGTCACGCTTCAAGGTTTGAGCTCGCCGGGCACTCACGCCACCCCATGAAACTCTTCCTGCTCTTTCGCATCCGGGCCGACCACTACGCGCTGGACGCGAACGAGATCGTCGAAGTGCTGCCGCTGACCACGCTCAAGCACCTGCCCGAGGCGCCGGCCTGGGTCAGCGGACTGCTGGCGCGGGATGGCCAGGTGGTGCCGGTCATCGACGTCAATGCGCTGGCCGTCGGCACGCCGGTCGCCCGCCGGACCAGCACACGCACCGTATTAGTGCATTACCGCCGGCACGCGGCGGCGCCCGCGCGCCTGCTCGGGCTGCGGCTGGAGTACGCCACCGAAACCCTGCGCTGCGAGCCCGCCGAATTTGTCGACAGCGGCGTGGACAGCGCCCCGGCACGCTACCTGGGGCCTGTGCGCAGCGGCGGCCAGGGGCTGGTGCAGTGGATCAAGGTCGATGCCCTGCTGCCCGACGACGTGCACGCAAAGCTCTTCCCCGAACTGCCGGCGGCTGAAGCCGCCGCGCCAGGGCCATGACCACCGCCGCCCATATCGAAGCGCTGCTCAAGGAGCGCATCGGCCTGGATGCCGCCACCGTCGGCCCCGGCATGATCGAGCGCGCGTTGCGCGAGCGCCTGGCAGGGGCCGCGGTGCCCGACCATCACGCCTACTGGAACCTGTTGCACTCGCACCCGGACGAGTTGCAGTCGCTGATCGAAGCCGTGGTGGTCCCCGAGACCTGGTTCTTCCGCCATCGCGAGGCGCTGCTGGCGCTCGGCCGCTTTGCCGCCATGCGGGTCTTCGGCAACGAGCCCGCGCACGACGACGCCGGGCCATTGCGCATCCTCAGCGTGCCCTGCTCGACCGGCGAGGAGCCCTATTCGATCGTCATGGCGCTGCTGGACGCCGGTGTGCCGGAGCACCGCTTCCAGGTCGATGCCGTGGACGTCAGCGCCCGCGCGCTGGAACGCGCGCGCATCGGGCAATACGGCAACAACTCCTTCCGGGGCGCCCCACTGGATTTCCGCGACCGGCATTTCACCGACTGCACGGGTGGCTACGCCCTCAAGGCCAGCGTGCGCGGCAAGGTGCGGCTGCTGCGCGGCAACCTGCTCGATCCGGGGCTGATGGCCAATGAGCCGCCCTACCATTTTGTGTTCTGCCGCAACCTCCTGATCTATTTCGATCCGCCGACCCAGCACCGTTCGCTGAAGATGCTGGAACGGCTGAGCCGACCGGATGCCACGCTCTTTGTCGGCCCGGCCGAGGCCAGCCTGCTGACGCGGCACGGCTTTGTCTCGGCGGGCGTGCCGCTCGCCTTTGCCTTTACCCGGCGCAGCGCGCACCAGGCGGGCAGCGCCAATCCGGCAATGCCGCTCTACCCGACGCACCTGAGCGCTGCGGCCCGGGCCGCCCCACGTCCGTGGCCGCAGCGGCTCCCGAGGCCGCTGGCCGCACGCGGCGAAGCGCGCTCCGCCGGCGTGCTGGCGCCCTTGGCACCGGCACCCGGTACCCCCAAGCCCGACAAGGCGGCCGAGCGGGCCAAGGCCAGCGCCGACGCGCTGTCCAGGATCTCCCGGCTCGCCGATCGCGGCGAACTGGCCGCCGCGGTAGCGGCCTGCATGGCGCACCTGGATGCGCAGGGCCCGTCGGCCTCAGCCTACTGCCTGCTGGGTGTGCTCTACGACGCCACCGGCCGCCTCGCCGACGCGCGCGAGTCCTATCGCCGCGCGCTTTACCTCGACCCGGCTCACCAGGAGGCGCTCTACCATATGGCCGCCATCCTGGAGGCGCAAGGCGACGGCGCGGCCGCGGCCCGCCTGAGAAACCGCGCACAACGCAAGACCCCGATCCGTCATGGCTGAGCCCGCATCGCATCCCCTGGCCGCGCATGGCCTGCCGCCCGCCATGGGCACTGTCACGGTCGCCGTCGACGATTGCTGGCGCCGCATCGGTGTGCTGGGCGATGGCAGCTGTCCGCTGCTGGCCGAGCACATCCATTGCCGCAACTGCCCAACCTATTCGCGCGCGGCGCTCACGCTGCTCGACAATCTGCCCACCGGCGAAGCCAGCTTGCCGGACGGTCACGCTGTCCATGCCAATGCCGCCGCGCGCGGGCCCGTCATGTCTTGCCTGGTGTTCCGCATCGGCGACGAATGGCTGGCGCTGCCCGCGGGCGCGCTGGCGCTGGTCACCGCGCCCTGCCCCGTGCACTCGCTGCCGCACCGCCGCCACGCCGCGGTACTGGGCCTGGCCAGCGTGCGCGGCAACCTGCTGGTATGCATCTCGCTGGCACGGCTGCTCGGGCAGGACCCAGCCGCCGGCGCCGCGTCCAACGCCGCCGCCAATGCCAAAGGCAGCGCCGGGCACGGCGCCCGCCTGCTGGTGCTGGGCCAGGGCCGCACCGCCATCGCGCTGCCTGTGGATGAAGTCACCGGCATCGAGCGGATCGCCGAAGCCGACCTGCAGCCTTTGCCGACCACCCTGTCGCGCGCCTCGGCGCATTACACCCGGGCGCTGCTGAAAAGCAACGCACGCACGGTGGGCTTGCTCGACCCGGGCCTGCTGCAACAAGCCTTGAAGCGGAGCCTGGCATGAACCCCGACCAGTTGCGCGACGCCTCGCTGCTCGAGCTGTTCGCGCTAGAGGCGCAATCGCAGGCCGAAGTCCTCAATGCCGGCCTGCTGGCGCTGGAGCGCGACCCCGCCGCGGCGGAGCAGCTCGAGGCGTGCATGCGCGCCGCCCATTCGCTCAAGGGCGCCGCGCGCATCGTCGGCCTGGATGGCGGCGTGCGCGTGGCCCATGTGATGGAAGACTGCCTGGTGGCAGCCCAGCGCGGCGCGCTACTGCTGCGGCCCGTGCATATCGACACCCTGCTGCATGGCACCGACCTGCTGCTGCGGCTGGGCTGCCCGCCCGGCGGCGACCTGGACTGGGCCGACCAGGCCGGCAAGGCCGAGGTCGATGCGCTGGTGCTTCGCATGGGCGCGCTGCTAGCCGGCGAGGAGGTGGACTCCGACGCCTGGACCCCGGGACATGCTCCAGCGGCGGCAACGCCAGCCAACGCGTCCGGGTCCGCAGCGACTGAAGCCATCCGCCCGGCGCCACCCGGCAGCCCCGTGGCCGAACCGATCCCTGCCAACCCCGCGCACGGCGCCGATGCAGCCACGGCACCTGCCACGTTCGCGCCGGGCGAAGCCCCCCGCGCGCCGGAAGCCCAGGAGCGCATGCTGCGCGTCAGCGCCGATACGCTCGACCAGTTGCTGGCGCTGTCGGGCGCGGCGATGGTGGAGACGCACTGGCTCAAGCCCTTCGGCAACGCCCTGCAGCAAACCCGGCGCGTACAAATGCGCGCGCTGCAGGCACTCGACACACTGCAGGTAGCGCTCGCGGCCAGCGCGGCCGACCCCGCCGCCCATGCCGCGCTGGGAGAAGCGCAGCGCCTGCTGGGCGAGAGCCACCAGCAGCTGTCGCAACGGGTCACGGAGCTGGAGCAGTACGACCACCGCACCGGCCAGCTATCGCACCAGCTCTATGACCGGGCGCTGGCCAGCCGCATGCGCCCCCTCGCCGACGGCCTCACCGGCTACACGCGCATGGTGCGCGACCTGGGACGCTCGCTGGGCAAGGCAGTGCACCTTGAACTGGTCGGCGAGAGCACCAAGGTCGACCGCGACATCCTGGAGCAGCTTGAAGCGCCGCTGGCGCACCTGCTGCGCAATGCGGTGGACCACGGCATCGAGATGCCGCAGGCGCGCCGTGCCGCCGGCAAGCCGGTCGAAGGCCGCATCACGCTGAACGCGCGCCACAACGCCGGCCGGCTGATGATCGTGATTGCCGACGACGGCGCCGGCGTGGACCTCGACGCCCTGCGCGCCGCCATCGTGCGGCGCAAGCTGGTGCCCGAGGAAACCGTCGCCAGGCTGTCGCAGGCCGAGCTGCTCGACTTCCTGCTGCTGCCCGGCTTCAGCATGCGCGAAACCGTCAGCGAAGTGTCCGGGCGCGGCGTCGGGCTCGACGCCGTGCAGGACATGATCCGCCAGGTGCGCGGCAGCATCCGGCTGACGCAGGAAAGCGGGCGCGGCATGCAGTTCCACCTGGAGTTGCCGCTTACCCTGTCGGTGGTGCGCGCCTTGCTGGTGGAGGTATCCGGCGAGGCCTATGCCTTCCCGCTGGCCTACGTCATGCGGGCCATCCACCTGGAGCGCGGCAACATCGAGCAGCTGGAAAACCGCCAGCACTTCCGCTTTGGCGAGCGCCAGGTCGGGCTGGTGAGCGCGGCGCAGGTCCTGCAGCAGGCGGAGACCCGGCGCGACGAGGACACCGTGCCGGTGGTGGTGGTGGGCGATCACGAACGCACCTACGGCGTGGCGGTGGACCGTCTGCTGGGCGAGCGCATCCTGGTGGTGCAGCCCCTGGTGGCAAGCCTGGGCAAGATCAAGGACATCGCCGCCGGCAGCCTCACCGAGGATGGCACGCCGGTGCTCATCTTCGACGTGGAGGATATGGTCCGCTCGGTGGAAAAGCTGCTGTCGGGGGGCAAGATCGACCGCATCCGCCGCGGCGTGGAGGCAGCCCCGGTACGGCGCAAGCGGGTGCTGGTGGTGGACGATTCGCTCACGGTGCGCGAGCTGGAGCGCAAGCTGCTGTCCAACCGCGGCTATGACGTCACGGTGGCGGTGGACGGCATGGATGCCTGGAACGTGCTGCGCGCGGAATCCTTCGACCTGGTCATCACCGACATCGACATGCCGCGCATGGACGGCATCGAGCTGGTCAGCCGCATCAAGCGCGAGGCCCGCCTGATGCACCTGCCCGTGATGGTGGTCTCCTACAAGGACCGGGAGCAGGATCGCCAGCGCGGCCTGCAGGCCGGGGCGGACTATTATCTGGCCAAGGGCAGCTTCCAGGACGCCGCGTTGCTCGATGCGGTGCAAGACCTGATTGGAGAAGCACGCGCATGAAGATCGGCATCGTCAACGACTCCCACCTGGCCGTGGTCGCCCTGCGGCGCGTCATCGCCCTCGATCCCATGCTGGAGGTCGCATGGGTGGCCGAGGACGGCGAGAGCGCCGTGCGCATGGCCGCCGCGCGCACGCCCGACCTGATCCTGATGGACCTGCTGATGCCGGTGATGGACGGCGTCGAGGCAACACGCCGCATCATGGCCGCCACGCCGTGCGCCATCGTGGTGGTGACCATGGACCTTGGCCGCAACGCCAGCCAGGTCTTCGATGCCATGGGGCAAGGCGCCATCGACGCCGTGGATACGCCCACCTTGGCCCAGCCGGATTCGCAACTGGCAAGTGGTCCCCTGCTGCGCAAGATCCGCAATATCGGCCGCATGCTGGAGGGCCGCGCCGGACCCGCGCGCGCGGCCGCGCCGCAAAAGCGCAAGCCCAGCGCCGAGCGCCTTGTCGCGCTGGGCGCGTCGGCCGGCGGCCCTGCCGCGCTGGCCACCGTGCTGGGCAGCCTGCCGGCCGGGTTCGCCGCCGCCGTGGTCGCGGTCCAGCACGTGGACGAGGCCTTCGCGGCCGGCATGGCCGACTGGCTGGACGCGCAGTGCGCGCTGCATGTGCGCCTCGCCCGCGAGGGCGAGGGGCCGCAGCCGGGCACCGTGCTGCTGGCAGGCACCAACGACCACCTGCGCCTGGTCAGCGCCTCCCGCATGATCTATACCGAAGAGCCGAGCGATTACCTGTATCGGCCGTCGATCGATGTGTTCTTCGAGACCGTGGCGCAGCACTGGCGTGGTGACGCGGTGGGCGTGCTGCTCACCGGCATGGGCCGCGACGGCGCGCTGGGCCTCAAGGCCATGCGCGAGCGCGGCTATCTGACCATCGCCCAGGACCAGGCCAGCAGTGCCGTCTATGGGATGCCCAAGGCTGCCGCCGCCATCGGGGCCGCCAGCGAAATCCTGCCTTTGCAGCAGATCGCCGCCCGCGTCGTGCGGGCATGCAATGCCATCAACGACCAGGGATAGCACAGAGGCGCTAACAACATGAAACGACGCAAACCTGGCCGCGCGCGCCTACGCCGCCACGCCAGGATCATTTTGTTAGCGTCTCCAGGTCGGAGAGCACGAGGAAGAGAATGTCTATAGATACACACCCCAAAGCCACCCAGCGCCCGGGTGATTACCTGGCCATGGTGCTGCTGGTGGACGACCAGGCCATGGTAGGCGAAGCGGTACGGCGCGAGCTCGAACCCGAACAGGATATCGATTTTCACTATTGCGCGAAGCCTGACGAAGCCGTTGCCGTGGCCGAACGCACCCGTCCCACGGTCATCCTGCAGGACCTGGTGATGCCCGGCATCGACGGCCTGACGCTGGTGCGCCGCTACCGCGCCAACCCGGCGACGCGCGATATCCCCATCATCGTGCTCTCCACCAAGGAAGACCCGCTGATGAAGAGCGCGGCCTTCGCCGCCGGCGCGAACGATTACCTGGTGAAACTGCCCGACACCATCGAGCTGGTAGCGCGCATCCGCTATCACTCGCGCTCCTACCTCAACCTGCAGCAGCGCGACGAAGCCTACCGCGCGCTGCGCCAGAGCCAGCAGCAGTTGCTCGAGACCAACCTGGAGCTGCAGCGGCTGACCAACTCGGACGGGCTGACCGGGCTGTCCAACCGGCGTTATTTCGACGAATACCTCGGGGCCGAATGGAAACGCGCCAATCGCGAGCAAAGCCAGCTGGCGCTGCTGATGATCGACGTGGACGCGTTCAAGGCTTACAACGACACCTACGGCCACGTGGCCGGGGACGAGGTGCTGCGCCGCGTGGCCGGCGTGATCCGCGAGAACTGCGCGCGCCCGGCGGACCTGCCGGCGCGCTTCGGCGGCGAGGAGTTCGCCATGATCCTGCCCGCCACCTCGCCAGGTGGGGCGCGGCTGCTGGCAGAGAAGGTCAGGCGCGCGATCGAGTCCCTGCAGGTGCCGCATAGCGGGTCGCCGGTGGGGCAGCATGTGACTGTCAGCATTGGGGGGACGGCGATCGTGCCTGGGGCGGATGTGCCTTTTAGCCGGATTGTGGAGATTGCTGATGCGGGGCTTTATCAGGCTAAGAGGAATGGGAGGAATCAGGTTGTTATGAGTTCTTGAGGATTTGGGTTGGGGCTGCAAGTGCTCATGCAACTGCAACTGCAACTGCAACTGCAAAGTCAGCTTCAACTGCTTAACTTCAAGGTCAAAGGCAACTGCGGTTTCACCACCCCTGCGGGGCGGCGACCTACTTTTTTGTCTTGCCAAAAAAGTAGGCAAAAAAGGCGCGCCGGATGGGGCGACACCCCCTCGGGCGCCCCATACGGCCTTGGCACACCTTGACGGCTCGCTTCGCATCGCGCTTGGGTGATTCCCGCCTGACGGGCGGGAATCACGGCCGGACCGGATGGCAGGTTTGGTTCCTTCTCCCTTCTCCCTTCTCCCTTCTCCCTTCTCCCTTCTCCCTTCTCCCTTCTCCCTTCTCCCTTCTCCCTTCTC
>NZ_JBIUHC010000230.1:0-12055 GCF_044627735.1 Cupriavidus sp. CuC1
GCTAGCCCAATCGTCGAGGTCATCGGTCTCAGTCACAGCTATTTGTCATGGTCAAAGAGGTCGACTGAAGTTAACACTGTCAGATTGTGTTTACAAGTAGCACTGCCTTATCGAGGACGCCGATTTGTGGGCAAACCTCAGCGCACGCGGGAGAGGGGCTGGGGGAGAGGGCGGGAGTCCCTACGAAGTGGAAGTCCTCACGCTATGCGAGCGCCCGCCCTCTCCCCCGACCCCTCTCCCACAAGTGGGAGAGGGGAGCAAACCGGATGGTTCGCAACTTTGTCAGCAGTCTCAGCCCGCCAGACCGGCGGGCTTTTTTTGTCTCCGGCAAACCGGGTTCGCAACCGGCCGGCGCCCAGACCATGTTGCAGCCCAGGGCAATGTAGCGCTGCTGTGCGTTCTGCCTGGCTTGCCTGCCTGGTCCCCGAACGGGAATCAGGGTGCCGCGCCGACCGGCATGATTGCCGTCGTATCGATCCGCTGAACCTTGCCCTGCTCTCGTACTTCCGTACGCAGCACGAAGCGCTCGCTTGGGCAATACCAATCTGTGATCTGCATGACCGAAGGCGTTGTCATGATCAGCGTATCGACGAGTTGCGTCGGCCCAAGCGAGGAACGCTTTTCGTAAGTGATCGGTATGCACTCCTTGCGGCCTAGCGCTGTTTCAATGATGCGGCGCCGTCCGACGCGGCGCGAGCCGATGGTGATCGTGGCGTGCGGGGCGCGCAGTTCGCCCACCTCCTCATCCGTTCCTCGCGCGTAGATCTTGAGCGTAACGCTGGAGTTGACCGTCTCGCCGCCAAGTATCGCGCCCTCGCGCAGATCGACACCCGCGTAGTTGATCACACCTTCGCCGATGCTTGTCGATGCGCCATAGAGCCGGGCATAGCGCGCTCTCGCATTGATCTCTGAGTGGACTTCGATGTGGATCGCCGATGGCGCGGCGAGCGGCGAGATGCTGACCAGGTCGCGTTGATCCGCGATGACTGGCGGCCCCATCAGCGCTGCGAGCGCGCTCTTCGAGTGAATATGGATAATCGCCTGACATCCCGCCGGCGTACTTTCTATCGGATCCTGGACCGTCGTAATAGACATCGGCATGGCGCCGCCTGCCTCCAGCTGCACTTTCGCGTTCGGGCGAGACCAGAGCGTTTCCCAGCAATTCGCGCTACCCGCCGGTGGCGACGCCTCGGTCGACGGCGGGGTCTCGGACGCGATTGGCGCGTCGGCCGCGGCCCACACCACCTGCGTGGCAGACAGGACAGCTGCGATGCCAATCGCGGCAAGCTCGCGCTTTACGCACACTTTCTTCCCCAGGGGGCAAACTTGCATTTTACTGCCCGGGTGCGGCATCAGGGGGAAGCAGGCCGTGCGTCGGGATTCCCGGCTGGGAGGCGGGCCTGCCCAACGCTGCATGAAGAAGAGGCTATCCCAGGGCAAATATGCCTCGCTCATCACGCCGTCTTTTTCAGGTAGCAAGTTCCTCATCGGCTAAGTCAATAATACTATCGCTTCATTAGTATCGATCTAAATAATAAATCAACCGGACGGTCGGTTTATAAATATACTGCGGCATCGGTTCACAGGAAATCGCCATGTACACCCAATCTCTTGATATCCCGGGCAACGCCCAGCCGCTCGAAACGGTGCAAGCCGACGTCTCGCCGGAGCAGGCGCATTTCGACGCGGTGATGGACGCTGACGGCAAGATCGAGGCGCAGGACTGGATGCCCGATGCGTACCGCAAGACCCTGATCCGCCAGATCTCGCAGCACGCGCATTCCGAAATCGTCGGCATGCAGCCCGAGGGCAACTGGATCAGCCGGGCGCCGAGCCTTAAGCGCAAGACCATCCTGCTCGCCAAGGTGCAGGATGAGGGCGGCCATGGCCTCTACCTGTACAGCGCGGCTGAAACGATGGGCGTGTCGCGCGACCAACTGGTCGATGCCTTGCACGCCGGCAAAGCCAAGTATTCGAGCATCTTCAATTACCCGACGCCCACCTGGGCGGACGTGGGCGTGATCGGCTGGCTGGTGGATGGCGCGGCGATCATGAACCAGATCCCGCTGTGCCGCTGCACCTACGGCCCGTACGCGCGCGCCATGATCCGCATCTGCAAGGAGGAGTCCTTCCATCAGCGCCAGGGCTTCGACGCGCTGCTGTCGATGATGAAGGGCACGCAGGCCCAGAAGGACATGGTGCAGCAGGCGGTGAACCGCTGGTGGTGGCCGGTGCTGATGATGTTCGGCCCCAGCGACAAGGATTCCATCCACAGCGGCCAGTCGTTCAAGTGGGGCATCAAGCGGATCTCCAACGACGACCTGCGCCAGAAGTTTGTGGACGCGACGGTCGAGCAAGCCAAGATCCTTGGCGTGACCCTGCCCGATCCGGACCTGAAGTGGAACGAGGCGCGCGGTGCGCACGACTACGGCGCGATCGACTGGGAAGAATTCTGGCGCGTGGTGAACGGCGACGGCCCGTGCAACAAGGAGCGCCTCGCCACCCGGGTGAAAGCGCACAACGATGGCGCCTGGGTGCGCGAAGCCGCGCTGGCCTACGCCGAGAAGCAAGCCGCCCGCGCCCATAAACAAGCTGCTTGAACAGGAGACGAAGATGAACAAGGAATGGCCAATCTGGGAAGTGTTCGTGCGTAGCAAGCAGGGCCTTGACCACAAGCATTGCGGCAGCCTGCACGCGCCCGATGCCAGCGGCGCGCTGCGCATGGCGCGCGACGTCTACACGCGCCGGCAGGAAGGCGTGAGCATCTGGGTGGTGCCCTCGGCCATGATCACGGCGTCCGACCCGGCCGACAAGGAGTCGTTCTTCGAGCCGGCTGGCGACAAGATCTATCGCCATCCCACTTTCTTCGTGCTGCCGCCCGAAATCGACCACATGTAAGCCGGGACCCAGAACATGACCACGCCCCAACATTTGTCCTACGTGCTGCGCCTTGCCGACAATGCGCTCATCCTCGGCCAGCGCAACAGCGAGTGGTGCAGCCAGGGCCCGGCGCTCGAGGAAGACATTGCGCTGGCGAACATCAGCCTGGACCTGATCGGCCAGGCGCGCCTGCTGTATTCGCACGCGGCTACCCTTGACGAAGCGCTGAACGGCACGCGGAAAACCGAAGACGGCTATGCCTACTTCCGCGAGGAGCGCGAGTTCGCCAACTACACCCTGGTGGAGCTGCCCCATTTTGGGCCGCTCGCCGGCACGGCGCGCGCTGAGCGCGATTATGCGGTCACGGTCACGCGCAACTTCCTGTATTCCGCGTTGATGGGGCACCTGTGGACGGCATTGCAATCGTCCACCGACACGGATCTGGCGGCCATCGCCGCCAAGTCGCTGAAGGAAACCCGCTACCACGTGACCCACGCGGCCGACTGGTTGATCCGCTTTGGCGATGGCACCGAGGAGTCGCACCGGCGCGCGCAGGGGGCACTGGATTACCTGATGCCGTACACCCGTGAGTTCTTCGCGACCGATGCGGTGGAAGCCGCGGTTGCGGCAGCCGGCATCGGCCCCCTGATGGCGGACCTCGAGCCCGCCTGGCAGGCAGACGTCGCCGCCACAGTGGCGCAAGCCACGCTCAAGCTGCCCAGCGAAGCGAAGCACATCACCACCGGCAAGCACGGCGAGCACTCGGAACACATGGGCTACCTGCTTTCTGAAATGCAGAGCCTTGCGCGCCAGCATCCCGGCGCCACCTGGTAGATCGAGATGAACGCTGCCGACATGCTGATGGAGTCCGACGCCATGCTGGAGCGCGCCTGGACCGTACTCGAAGCCGTACCCGATCCGGAAATTCCGGTGGTGTCGATTCGGGAACTGGGCATCCTGCGGGACGTGCGCCACGGCGCCGACGGCGCCCTCGAAGTCGTCATCACGCCAACCTATTCGGGATGTCCGGCGATGTCGCAGATTGCCGAGGATATCGAGCAGGCGTTGAACGCCGCCGGAATCCTTTCCCATCGCGTTGTCACCGTGCTAGCCCCCGCCTGGACCACCGACTGGATGACCAGCGAAGCACGCGACAAGCTGCGGCAGTATGGCATCGCGCCCCCGATGGGCAACTGCGGCGCCGACCACGCGCCGCAAGAAAAGACCATCCGCTTCGTGCCGCGCACCGCAGCCTACGCAGCCTACGATAGGCCCGCATGCCCGCAATGCGGCTCCGTGCACACCGAGCGCCTCGCGCAGTTCGGCTCGACGGCCTGCAAGGCACTGTACCGCTGCATCGATTGCCGCGAGCCGTTCGACTACTTCAAACCGTACTGAACCGTACTGACCTGGACCGACAACATGGCGACTCCGCAATTTCATCCGCTGCGTATCCGCGAGGTACGGCCCGAGACCGCCGATGCGGTGACCGTCTCGTTCGAGGTGCCCGAGGCCCTGCGCGACGCGTACCGCTTCACGCAAGGGCAATTCGTCACGCTCAAGGCGCACCTCGATGGCGAGGAAACCCGCCGGTCGTATTCGATCTGCGTGGGCGTCACCGACTATGACCGCGATGGCGAGCTGCGCATCGGCATCAAGCGGGTACGCGGCGGCAGGTTCTCCAATTTTGCCTTCGACACGCTGCAGCCCGGCCACGAGATCGAAGTGATGACGCCCGACGGCCGCTTCTTCACGCACCTGAACGCCGATCTGTCACGGTCCTATGTGGCGTTCTCGGGCGGCTCCGGCATCACGCCCGTGCTCGCGATCATCAAGACCACGCTGGAGACGGAGCCGACGAGCCGCTTCACGCTGGTGTACGGCAACCGCAGCGTCGACGCGATCATGTTTGCCGAAGAACTCGAAGACCTCAAGAACCGTTATATGAGCCGGTTCTCGCTGTATCACGTGCTGTCCGACGACCTGCAGGAAGTCGAGCTGTTCAACGGCGTGCTGGATCAGGAGAAGTGCCAGGCCTTCCTGTCCACGCTCACGCCCGCGGCCGAGATCGACGAAGCCTTCATCTGCGGTCCCGGCCCGATGATGGACGCCGCCGAGGCCGCGCTCAAGGCCGCCGGCGTGCCACCCGAGAAGGTGCACGTGGAGCGCTTTGGCACGCCGTTGCCGCAAGCGGGCGTGCCGCCCATCGAGATCACCGACGACACGCCGGCCGCGGATCTCGAGCTGATCATCGACGGCAAGAAGCGCAAGCTGCGGCTGCCGTATGTGGGCGTCAGCGTGCTGGACGTTGGCCTGAAAGCGGGCCTTGCATTGCCCTACGCCTGCAAGGGCGGCGTGTGCTGCACGTGCCGGGCCAAGGTCCTGGAAGGCGAAGTCAAGATGGAAAAGAACTACACGCTGGAGCAGCACGAGATCGACGACGGCTTCGTGCTGACCTGCCAATGCCATCCGGTCTCCGACCGGGTTGTCGTGAGCTACGACGAACGGTAAAACGACGCACAGCAAGCGCAGTACCGCAACCCTCTAAAAAATACGGCCCCCGCGATGAATCACGCCCTGTTTGAAAAACACGAGAAGACACTTGCCCACGCCCTGGACGCCATCCGGAACCGAGGCTACTGGAGCCCCTTCAATGAGATGCCCAGCCCGCGCACCTACGGCGAAACCGCCGCCGCCGACGGCGAAGCGGCATTCAAGGCGCAGCTCGGCCAGCCCTTTGGGCTCGATCAAACCGGCAGCAACGGCACGGTCGGCGCGGAGCATTCGCCATTCGGCTTCGCGCTGAATATCGGCTATCCCAACGCGGAGCCGGACGCGCTGATCGCGGCGGCACAAGCGGCGCAGGTGCAATATCGCAAGGCCGGCCCGAAGGCCTGGGTCGGCGTGAGCATGGAGATCCTGGCTCGGCTGAACCAGGCCAGCTTCGAGATCGCGCACAGCGTCATGCACACCACCGGGCAGGCGTTCATGATGGCCTTCCAGGCCGGCGGCCCGCACGCGCAGGATCGCGCGCTCGAGGCAATCACTTATGCGTGGGATGCCATGCGCGACATTCCGGAGACGGCGTACTGGGAAAAGCCGCAAGGCAAGAATCCGCCGCTCGCCATGGAAAAGCGCTTCACCGTCGTGCCGCGCGGGATCGGCCTGGTGATCGGCTGCTGCACGTTTCCCACCTGGAACAGCTACCCCGGCCTGTTCGCGGATCTGGCCACCGGCAATGCCGTCATCGTCAAGCCGCATCCCGCCGCGATCCTGCCGCTGGCCATCACCGTGCGTATCGCGCGGCAGGTGCTGGAGGAGGCCGGCTTCGACCCGAACGTCGTGACCCTGTTGGCTACCGCGCCCAACGACGGCGCGCTGGTGCAGTCGCTGGCCACGCGCGACGAGATCCGGCTCATCGATTTCACCGGCAGCACCGCCAACGGCGACTGGCTGGAGGCGCACGCGCTGCAGGCGCAGGTCTATACCGAGAAGGCGGGCGTCAACCAGATCGTGATCGACTCGGCGGACGAACTGAAGGCGGTGTCGCGCAACATCGCGTTCTCCCTCGCGCTTTACTCGGGCCAGATGTGCACCGCGCCGCAGAATATCTACGTGCCGCGCGATGGCATCAAGACGGCCGAAGGCACGGTGCCGTTCGAGGTGGTGGCCCAGTCCATCGCCGATGCCGTGCAAAAGCTGACGGCCGATCCCGCCAAGGCCGTCGAGCTGATCGGCGCGATCCAGAACAAGGGCGTGCTCGAGCGGATCGAGCAGGTAACAAAGCTGGGCGTGCCGCTCCTTGCCAGCCAGCGCCTGGTGCATCCGGCCTACCCGCAGGCAAGCGTCAGCACACCGGTCCTGCTGAAGCTCGACGCCAATCGCGACGAGGCGACATTTACGCAGGAATGGTTCGGCCCGATAGCGTTTGTGATCGCCACCGATTCCACCCAGCACTCCCTGGAACTCGCCGCGCGCATCGCTCGCACGCGCGGCGCGCTGACGCTGTCCGTCTACAGCACGGACGAACAGGTGCTCGATGCCGCTGACGAGGCCGCGGTGTCCGGTGGCGTTGCGCTGTCGGTCAACCTCACGGGCGGCGTGTTCGTGAACCAGTCGGCAGCGTTCTCGGACTTCCACGCCACCGGCGCAAATCCCGCGGCCAACGCGAGTCTGGCCGATACGGCGTTTGTCGCCAACCGCTTCCGCGTCGTACAAAGCCGGCGGCATGTGCCGCAGCGCGAGCCCGCATGATGTTTGCATGAGGCTTGCCGCCGAAGCCAAGGCATCCGGACGGCTTCGGGTCTCGAACTACCGATAGATCAGCACGTTGCCAACCTGGCGCGGCATGACGGCGAAGACCGTCGACGCGATGGCCAGGTTGGCAGGCTGCTGCGTGGCGCCCCCGTTCCCGCCACCGTCCAATCCAATTTCGCTGTGTCATTCTCAGGAGACAACCGTGGTCCAGCCAATTCCTCAACCGGGTGAACTCGAAGCCATCGAACTAGCCAGCCGCGACGAACTCCAGGCGCTGCAACTGGCGCGCCTCAAATGGTCGCTGCGGCATGCCTATGACAACGTGGCGCACTACCGCCGCGCTTTCGACGCAGCCGGGGTGCATCCGGACGACCTGCGCCAGTTGTCCGACCTGGCGAAATTCCCCACCACGTCCAAGCAAGACCTGCGCGACAACTATCCGTTCGGGCTGTTTGCCGTGCCCAAGGACGAGGTGGTGCGCGTGCACGCATCGAGCGGCACGACCGGCAAGCCCACCGTGGTGGGCTATACCGCGAAGGACATCGACACCTGGGCCAACGTGACCGCGCGCTCCATCCGTGCGGCGGGCGGCCGTCGTGGCGACACGCTGCACAACGCGTTTGGCTACGGCCTGTTCACCGGCGGCCTCGGCATCCACTACGGCGCGGAGCGGCTCGGCTGCATGGTCGTGCCGATGTCCGGCGGCCAGACCGAGAAACAGGTGCAGTTGATCCGCGATTTCGAGCCGTCGATCATTCTCGTCACGCCTTCGTACATGCTCAACCTGATCGACGAGATGGCACGCCAGGGCATGAACCCGGCGGAGTCGTCGCTGAAGATCGGCATCTTCGGCGCAGAGCCGTGGACGCAGGGCATGCGCGGCGAGATAGAGACCCGGGCCGGCATCCAGGCCGTCGACATCTACGGCCTCTCGGAGATCATGGGCCCGGGCGTGGCGTCCGAGTGCATTGAAAGCAAGGACGGCCCGGTGGTCTGGGAGGACCACTTCTATCCCGAGATCATCGATCCGGTCACCGGCGAAGTGCTGCCCGACGGCAGCCAGGGCGAGCTGGTATTTACCTCGCTCTCCAAGGAAGCCATGCCGATGATCCGCTACCGCACGCGCGACCTGACCGCGCTGCTGCCGCCGACATCGCGGTCGATGCGCAGGCTGGCGAAGATCACGGGCCGCTCGGACGACATGCTGATCATTCGCGGCGTCAACGTATTCCCGAGCCAGGTCGAGGAGCTGATTCTCGGCATTGCCCGGCTCAGCGGCAACTACCAGCTGTGCATCACGCGCGACGGACATATGGATTCGCTGTCCGTGTCGGTGGAGGCGCGCTCGGAGATCTGCGCCTCGCTGGCCGATAGCGAGCGCGCCCAGCTGGCACGTGAGCTGCAGCACCGGGTGAAGACGATGATCGGCGTTTCCACGGCCGTGCGCGTCCTGAATGCCGGCGAGATCAAGACCACCGCCACCGGCAAGGCGCAGCGCGTGCTCGACTTGCGGCACGTCAGCGCCTGAGACCGTAGCTGCGGGAGGCGCCGGAGCCGAGCGAGAAGCAAGCCAATCGCATCCGATTCACGCGCATCGCAAAAAAACTATTCAAAAACGCATAAGGCTGTTGTACAATCCGGCCTCCGTTTCAGAGCGGAACTTGTTCCCCGATAGCTCAGTTGGTAGAGCGCCGGACTGTTAATCCGTAGGTCCCTGGTTCGAGCCCAGGTCGGGGAGCCAAAAAGCGGGAGTAGCTCAGTTGGTAGAGCGCAACCTTGCCAAGGTTGAGGTCGCGAGTTCGAGCCTCGTCTCCCGCTCCAGTATTGCGAAACAAAAGTGGTGTGTCGCGAAAGCGCCCGCATCAGGTCCCTCTGCCTCCAGAGCGAGAGGTTGTCCGAACCTCTCTGGACTGTCAACATCCCATCTGCTACAGATGGGACACCAAATCCCGCATCTCATCGATATCGGGGTGGACATACTTCATCGTCGTATTGAGACTCGTATGTCCAAGCTGAATCTGAACAAGCTTCGGATTCTTCGTCGCTCGCATCAATTTCGTTCCGGTCGTGTGGCGGAAGCGATGGCAGGATGCAACTATCCCTTGTGTATTCCTGAGCTCGGCGAAGACGTCACGCAGATTCCATTCGCCCATGGCTTCTCGAGGGTCAGTCCGTTTCGCTCGAGTCCGAAACGGGCCGACATTGAAGACCTTCCAGTTTGGATTCGTTCGGCCGAGGTGCTTGCAGTATATTTTTCGATATGTTCCCAACTCGGAGAGTAAGGATTGGGGTACGGGAATGTCGTAGGATCGCCGGGTCTTGCTGGTTTCGGATCTGAGGTGAATAGTGCGTTGTTCGACGTCTATCACGCCACTCCAGGTTGAGAATTTGTCTTCTCCGCATGCCGGTGAAATAGAGCGTCTTGATGAAGGCCCTCCAGAACCAGATAGGTCGCATGCAAGGCGGCCACGGATGCTCTGGATGGTCTAGCAGCTGAAATAACAGGCTCAGCTTTTCCCTCTGAATTACCTTCGGCAGTTCATGATGCACAGGTGCCTTCCTGACGACGCGGAACGGGCTTGAGGCAACGACCCCGGTTTCCATGCCGTATTGGAAGATCGCAGAGAGATGCCGGTGTAACGTATTGTAAGTCGAAGCCGAAGTGCTCTTCATAACCTTGTTTCTGTAGTCAATGAGGTTATCAACACTCAATTCATTCACGTCAATATCGCCTACTTCTCGGATAAGGTGGGTAGTCTTCTCCCTGTAGGATTTCACTGTGTCTGGTGCCAGAATCTTGTTGCGAAGATACTCTTCCAAGAGTTTTGAGATCAACATTCTATTTTCCGATATTTGAAATATTGGTAGCCAATCTATCTAATAAATATGGATAGTTCAAATGTTGACAACGAGTAGGTGCGTTACACATGGCAACTGCAAAATCCTCCGCCAAGCCGCTGAAAGACACCTTCAACAAGTCCAGCCTGCAGGCGCACCTGGTTGCGCAGACCGAACTGGATGCGAAGACCGTGAAGACTGTCCTCGCTCATCTGGAAACGACCATCCTCAGCGCCGTGCACAAGAAGGGGGCTGGCGAATTCACCCTCCCAGGCCTGTTCAAGGTAGTGGCCACCCAGGTTCCCGCTACGAAGAAGCGCTTCGGTAAAAACCCGTTCACCGGCGAAGATCAGTGGTTCGCCGCAAAACCCGCGACTGTCAAAGTCAAGGTTCGCCCGCTGAAGAAACTCAAGGATGCCGCGCTGTAACGAATCAACCGTACTAAATTGAAAGCAAGGGAGCCCGTCGCGGCTCCCTTTTTGATAGTGCCCGGCGGAATTTTAGGATTGTAGCGTCGAGGTGGCGGGTGTGGCGAAGACGTAGTTCAGGGATCGGTCCGACGGCTGAATTCGGCCATAAAGGGACATCCGCCCTGGGTAGGTGCACCATCAATATTGTGATTAAAATGCCGCATTCAGATTTCATCTCGCCACCTTGATAGCACTCTTTGAAGGAACCATCAATCCTCCAGCGACCATGACGTATCCCAAGGCCCTCATTCGATACCTCGCAACTGAGACGGGTAAATCGGAAGACGATTGCTCGCGGGCGCTCGCCTCCGCAAAAGGCGACATCATGGCGGCTCACCGGCTGCTAAGTCCCGCCGTCGGCCTTCCCCCTTACCATCCTGCCTATTACTTGGGTCCCTTCAGACGAGTCGCCGACCCTGACCGCGATCTGCCGGTAAGAGAAAAGCCCCTGCCATGGGACCAATGGGACGATGAATACGTGATGGTGCGAGATATGGCCGGCCAGCGGTGTATCCCACCGTTTCGTGACACGAACGAACTCGGCGACATTCAGGGAAGCCTGTATTTCGCGTCCGGTTACCCTGACTGGGAGGATTGGGCAAAATTCGAAACACCAACCATCCAAGGATGTCTCATGGTGGTTGCAGACCGCATAAGAGACAAGCTCAAGCGCAACAAAATCCCCGCGCGTGGTGAACTGTTCAAGGTCGCATTGGACGCCGTCCAAGCAGCGCAGGACTTGTACTTCGACGGACGGTATGAGGCTGGCGGCGACGAGGTCTGGAAGGCGGTAAAAGCGCTAACTGAGGGAAATCGCCTGCGCAAGAAGGCTGCTGATTCCTGACAGGCAACGCCGTGTTGCCTTTGATTTTTGTGTTTGTCGTCAAATCCCCCAACCGCACTCGAAGGACTCGACTTGTACTGGACTCTTGCAGCGCACTTGTTGGCCGAAGTTCGCGGACTGCCGATTGGCACGCGAATCGGCTCGATCGAGATCCGTTGGGTCGATCCCGCTGCCACCTGTGGTCCCGACGGGTGTAACAGCATTCTCGGAAGAAAAACATGCGTAGGGCAGCAAATCTCGTACTGATTTCCTTTTTTATTGCCGGAGGGCCGCTCGCCGCCACTATGGATCCGCTATCAGCATTGGATGTCGGTACATACGCCGAAATATCGGCACGTCCCAACCCGAAACACTATGCGATTCAAGCCATTCCGTCCCTCGCGGCAATCCTTCTGTCCGTTGAGAAGAAGAAGGGCATACCGCTGACAAGGCCTGAAGTCGAAGCGCTACGAGACAAGATGAGCGTAATGGTGGTACCAGCGGATGCCGCAAAAGAAGTGGAAGCAAAGCGTGGATACAAAGATGTCGATCCAACCCGCGCCTGGGAGGAATGGCAACGACTTCGGACCCAACTTCAATGAAAGTGATGCTTCCCAGTGGCCGCCTGCAGGTAACGACAATCGACAATAGTCGTCTGGAAGGATCGACCGCACGAATGACCGTTTACGGTAGTGGTGACTGACCGTAGTGGGTCGGCAACGGCTGCATTGGGTCGGTAGCGATGCAGGTCAACCGCCGGTTCGACATGGTCCACCGTGCGTTCCGC
>NZ_JBIUHC010000231.1:0-12018 GCF_044627735.1 Cupriavidus sp. CuC1
CGGGAGCGCCACGCGGCGGCCGCCGCGCACGCGGGCTCGGCGCGCTAGGCCGCGGCGCGCTGCGCTTCGTAGACCTGCAGGTGGCTATAGGCGATGCGCACCAGCGGCACGTCGTGCCCCAGCCGCGCGGCACGCTGCGCCATGTCGCCGACGATGTCGTACGCCTCCAGGCGGGGCGCACCCTGCGCGATATCGCGCATCATGGAGGCGGCCCAGGTCGAGCTCTCGTCCAGCAAGCGCGCGGCCATGGCCTGGGCCACCGGCTCGGGCAAGGCGTGCCCCGACAGGCGCGCCACCGCCGCGCATTCGTCCATGGCCTGCCGCATCAGCGCGCGGCCGTCCACGGTCCTGACGATCTCGCCGACCGTGCCGCGCATCAGGCAGGTCATCAGCGCGCCGGCCGAGATCATCACCCATTTGTTCCACAGCGCCTGGTCGATGGCAGGTGACAGCTCGCGCGTGCCGGGCGTGCTGGCCGCGAGTTCATGGAAAGCGCTGGCCAGGCCTTGCGCCGACTCGGCGCGAGCGCCCACGATGAGCCGGTCGGCCGCGCCTTGATGCACCACTTCACCGGTGATGCCCAGCGTAGTGGCAATGTACGAGACGCCGCCGAGCACCCTGTCGCGGCCGTAGCGCGAGTCCAGCGTCTCATACGCGCGCAGCCCGTTGACCAGCGGCAGGATCGCCGCGCGCTTGCCGCCGCTGGCGCCGAGCGCCGGGTCCAGCGCGGCCATCGCGCTGTCCAGGTCATGGGTCTTGCATGCCAGCAGGACCAGGTCGTAGTCCGCCTTGACGTCCTCGGCCAGCACCGTCTTCACGGGGGCGCGGACATCGCCAAGCTCGCTGCGCACGACAAGGCCATCGCGCGCGAGCACTTCGGCGCGCCGTGGCCGCACCAGGAACGTGACATCCGCCCCGGCCTGCATCAGGCGAGCGCCGTAGTAACCACCCATGGCGCCAGCGCCCAGGACCAGAATCTTCATGACGTTCTCCGCTTCGATGTCCGACTTGGATAACAGTGAAAAGGCGCCTACTGCGCCTCGTTGGAAATTACCGCGCCGCCTGCCTCTCCGGCTTGCTCCGCACCCGCCAGGAAGCCGGCGGCCGATGCCAGGCGCCTGCGCATGCCGTCCGCGGCGGCAGGGCCCGGCACCAAGGCGTGCCGCCTGAAGCTCTCCGATCCCTGCGATGCCGCGCGCGCAGCGCCGTCCCCAAGCTCATGCGTGACCTTGCAGTAGCGATTGTCGGTGCGGGCACATCCCACGCCGCCGTCGCGCGGACGCTCCGTGCCGGCGTGGACGATTTGGGCCGCCATGGCGGCAAGCAGCGTGGCACAGGCCAGGGCGCTGGTTAAACGGGTATGCATCATCAATCTCCCGGTTGCATTGGTCTCAATGCGCATCGGCGGACGGCGCCTTCGGCGGCGCCACCTCGCGCATCAGCGGCACCATGGCGGTAGCAACGACGAAGCACACCATGATGAACAGGAAAGCATCGCCGAAGGTCTGCGTCTGCGCCTCGCGCCAGGTCAGTGCCCACAGTTGCCTGAGCGCGGCGGTCTGCGAATCGGCAGCGTCGTGGCCCAGCGCCGCCATATTGCTGCCCACCGCCTGCAGCAGCGCGCCCATGGCCTCGTTGCTGTAGTTCAGGTGCTCCGCCAGGCGTTGGAAATGCAGGTTGGTGCGGTCATTCAGGATGGTCGCGCAGCCGGCGATGCCGATCGCGCCGCCCAGGTTGCGCATCAGGTTGAACAGCCCCGACGCCAGCTTGAGCCGCTCGGGAGACAGCGCACCGAGCGTGAGCGTGACCGCCGGCGCCACCGAGAACTGCTGCGCCATGCCGCGAAACGCTTGCGGCAGCAGCAGTTCCTGCGCGCCCCAGTCGTGCGTGATGGGCGCGAACTGCCACATCGAGAAGGCAAAGCAGCCCAGCCCGAACATCATCAGCCAGCGCAGGTCCACGCGGTTGGCGAAGAACGCGTAGATCGGGATCGACATGACCTGGAACACGCCGGTGGAGAATACCGCCAAGCCGATCTGCAGCGCGCTGAAGCCGCGCACGCGGCCCAGGAACAGTGGCGTGAGATAGATGGTGGCGAAGATCCCTACGCCGGCGATGAACGAGAAGAAGCAGCCGAGCGCGAAGTTGCGGTCCTTGAGCGCACGCAGGTCCACGATCGGATGCTCGTAGGTCAGGCTGCGCCAGACAAAGCCGACGCCTGCAATAGCCGCGATCCAGGCGGTGGCGCGGATGGTGTCGTCGCCGAACCAGTCCCAGCGCGGGCCCTCTTCCAGCGTGTATTGCAGGCAGCCGAGGAACAGCGCCATGAGCGTCATGCCGAGGTAGTCCGCGCCGCGCACCAGCGACCAGTTGGGCCGGTCCACGCGCACCAGCAATGGCACCGCTACCGCGATGAAGATGCCAGGCACCAGGTTGATGAAGAACAGCCAGTGCCAGGAGTAGTTGTCGGTGATCCAGCCGCCCACGGTGGGCCCGAGCGTGGGCGCCAGCGAGGCCAGGCCGCCGATGGTGGCCGCGGCGATCACGCGCTGCTTGCCGGCGAAGAAGGCGAAGGCGGTGGTGAACACCAGCGGGATCATCGAGCCGCCCAGGAAGCCCTGCATGGCGCGAAAGGCGATCATGCTCTGGATATTCCAGGCGATGCCGCACAGCATGCTGGTCAGCGTAAAGCCCGCCGCCGACACGGCAAAGAGCCAGCGCGTGGACATCACGCGGGACAGCCAGCCCGACAGCGGAATGACGATGATCTCGGCGATCAGGTAGCTGGTCTGCACCCATACGGTTTCATCGGTGCCCGCCGACAACCCGCCGCCGATATCGCGCAGCGAGGCCGACACGATCTGGATATCCAGCAGCGCGATGAACATGCCCACGCACATGGTGGCAAAGGCCAGCACCTTGGCGGCCATGCTCATGGAGGCCGGGGAAACCGCTGGCCGGGAAGGCTGGGGGGGCGCGGCTGGCTGTATCGGCTGCGTGGCCTGCCCGGGCCCGGCCAGGACGCCGCTGCTCATGGTTGCACCTGCGCGTCGGCACGGGAATCGACTTCGGCCACCACGGACAGGCCGGGCCGCAGCAGGCCTAGCGCGGCCTCTTTGTCATCCAGCATGATGCGCACCGGCACGCGTTGGACGATCTTGGTGAAGTTGCCGGTGGCGTTCTCCGGCGGCAGCACGCTGAACTGCGCGCCGGTGGCCGGCGCCAGGCTGAGCACGCGGCCGTGGAAGACGTGGCCCGGCAGCACATCGGCTTCGACCGTGGCACGCATGCCCGGGCGCAGATGCGCCAGCTGCCCTTCCTTGAAATTGGCATCGACCCACAGGCCACGCGCCGGCACCACCGACAGCAACTGGGCGCCGCCCGCAGCGTAGGAACCCACGCGGGCGCGCCGGTTGCCGATGGTGCCGTCGATCGGCGCGCGCAGCTCGGTGTAGCCCAGGTTCAATTTAGCGATGTCGCGTTCGGCAATGGCTTGCGCAAGCGCCGCCTGCGCCTGCAGTTTCTGCGTGGCGATCACGTCGACCTGGCGCTGCGCGGCGAGCAGGCTGGCCTGCGCCTTCTGCGTGTTGGCGAGCGATTGCTTGTAGTCCGAGTCGGCCTTTTGCGAGCTCTGGACCGATACGGCGGACTTGGCCGCCAGGCTCTGGTAACGGGCCTGGTCGTCGCGCGCCCGCAGCGTGTCGGCATTGACCGCGGTGACCGCCGCCCGGGCCTGGCCGATCACGGCTTCCTGCAAGGAGCGGGTGGCGTCGAGGTTGGCCAGCAGCGCCTGCTGCGCGGCCACCGCCCCTTGCGCCTTGGCCAGCGCGGCGCGGTAGTCGCGGTCGTCGATCCGGGCCAGCAGGTCGCCGGCGTGCACCTGCTGGTTGTCGGTCACCAGTACTTCGGCCAGGTAGCCCGGCACCTTGGGCGCGATCACCGTGACCTCGCCGCCCACGTAGGCGTCATCGGTACTTTGCAGGAAGCGGGCGTGCGTCCACCAGTGCTGGCCGAAGGCGGCGACGCCCAGGCCTGCGGCGATGAGCGCGCCGGTCGCGAGCAGCCGCTTGCGGCTGACGCGGGGCTTGCTGGATACGGGAGTGGGCGCCGGGCCTGCACGCTCGGCGGTGATGTCGCTAGTCATGACGCTTCCTCTTGCTTTCGCTTTGTCGTTGTTGTGCTGGAGTGCTGTGGTCTTTTCAGACGCAGTCCGCTGCCTGCGGGACGTCCGGTGCGATGGCCGCGCGTACGCCCGCTGATTTTTGAAACTTGGCACGCATGCGCTCGCTGGCGGCCGGCCCGGCCACCACGACGTGATTCGCTTCGGTAATGGGATGCCCGGTCTGCGCATCCACCAGGATCGGCGTGACGGTGGCGCCGGTCTGGCGGTCCACCAGCAGCACGGTCTCGCCCTCTGGCGAGAAGTGGCGGTTGCCCCAGGCCAGCAGCGCCAGCATCACCGGGCGGAATTCGCGGCCCCGGTCGGTCAACAGGTATTCGAAGCGGGGCGGCCGCTCGCAGTACTGGCGCCGCTCCAGCAGGCCCTCGCGCACCAGGGTTTCGAGGCGGCGGGCCAGCATATTGGGCGCAATGCCCAGCTGTTTCTGGAATTCGTCGAAGCGGCTGTTGCCATAGAACGCCTCCCGCAGGATCAGGATGCTCCACGGCTCACCCACCCGCGCCAGGCTGCGGGCGATGGGGCAAGGCGCATTGTCGAGGGGCTTTTTCTGCATGTTCGCGACCTCCGGGAATCCACGTTGCTATCAAGATGAAAGTTAGTATAGAGTTGTAGATACCATCATGCAAGTAACTTGTTGAGCGAATTTTTCTAAGTGGAGATGGCGCCGCTTCCCAGCTTTCCGAAAAAGGAGATGGACATGAGTCGGACTTCGCCCCGCTCCGGGCCGGTTTTCGTCCAGCCGCGCGGTGGCCCAGGCGCAAGCGCTGGAGGCACAGGCGCGCGTGACCCTGCTCGGCTTTGAGAGCCTGAGCGGCGGCAAGCTGTTCTCCGCTGCCGCGTTCCAGCCGGTGGCGGCAGCGGGCCTGCGCTGATCGGGTCAGGCCAGGCTTGGCGCTGGAACCCGTTCCCTTAGCAAGGTGGAGACATCCTCCGATTCGAGCGGCCGGGAGAAGAAGTAGCCCTGCCCGAAATCGCAGCCCAGCGCCCGCAGGTGCTCAACGTGCCGCGAGGTCTCGGTGCCCTCGGCCACCACCTCGATGCCAAGGTTGCGCGCCAGGCTCATGATGGTCTGCACGATCTGCAGGCCTTCCTCGCCGCGGTCGAGCTGCGCGACAAAGGAGCGGTCGATCTTCAGGATATCGAGCGGGAAACGGTGCAGGTAGCTCAGCGATGAGTAGCCCGTGCCGAAATCGTCGATGCTGATGCGCACGCCCAGGTCGCGCAACTGGCCGAGCACGGCAACGGTGCGCTCGGAGTCCACCATGGTGATGCTCTCGGTGATCTCCAGCCGCACCGTTTCCGGCGCGATTCCGGTGTCGGCAAGCACGCGGGCCACATGCTGCACGAAATCGTGCTGGGCAAACTGGCGCGCCGAGACATTAACGCTGACGGTCAGCGCCGGGGTGCGCGGAAACTCCTTGTGCCAGCGCGCCATGGTGGTGCAGGCCTCGCGCAGCACCCACATTCCAAGCAACAGGATCATGCCGGTCTCTTCCGCCACGGCGATGAACTCGGCGGGATAGACCAGCTCGGACTCGGACTTGCGCCAGCGCACCAGCGCTTCCACGCCCACGATGCCCTCGGTCTCCAGCATCACCACGGGCTGGTAATGCAGCACGAACTCGCCATTGTGCAACGCGCGCCGCAGGCTGGATTCCAGCGCGAGGCGGCTCACCGCGCGCTCGTGCATGGTGGCGTCGTAGATCTCGTAGCGCCCCTTGCCCAGCGTCTTGGCCCGGTACATGGCCAGGTCCGCATGGTGCAGCATTTCCTCGGCCGATGCGTAGCCGAGCGGGCTGGTGGCAATGCCGATGCTGGCGCTGGCGTAGAGCTGCTCGCCCTCGATCACGAACGGCGTTTCAAGCGAATGCATCAGGCGCTCGGTGATGCGCACCGCCTCGTTCACGTCGTCGATGCTGTCGAGCAGGATGGTGAATTCATCGCCGCCCATGCGGGCCAGCGTATCGTCCACGCGCAGGCACTCCCCCAGCCGCGCCGCCACCTGCACGATCAGCGCGTCGCCGGCGAGGTGGCCGAGGCTGTCGTTGACCAGCTTGAAGCGGTCCAGGTCGATAAAGAGCACCGCAAACGGCTGCTCGCGATGCCGGCTGCCGCGCGCCACGGCGCGGGCCAGCCGGTCCGCGAACAATGCGCGGTTGGGCAGCCCCGTTAGCGGATCGTGAAAGGCATCGTGAATCAGCTGGTCTTCGGCGCGCTTGCGCTCGACAACCCGGCCCAGCTGGTTGCCGATCTGCGTCATCAGGTGCAGCAGCGTCTCGTCCGGCTCCGCCACGCGGTCCGCAAAGAACTCCAGCACCGCGGTGACTTCGCTGCCCAGCAAGACGGGGAAGGCAAAGGCCGCGTGCAACCCGGCCCGCTGCGCTGCGCCAGCCCGTGGAAAGTTGGCGTCCAGAGCAATGTCGCCTACCCAGGCCGGCGCCGAGGCGGCCAGCACCCGCCCGGGCAACCCGACCCCCGCGCGAAACTCCACGGCCGCCGTGTACTGATAGAACTCGTGGAAGCGCTGGCCACCATCGCCGTCCACGCCGTGCCAGATGGAGGTGGACAGCAGGCGCGGCTGCACGCAGGCCAAATCGGTCAGGTAAGCATGGCCCAATTGCCAGCCGGTGTAGCAGCACACCGTGCGCACGGCGAACTGTAGCGCGTCGGCCACCGAGATGGCCTGGTTGGCCGCGCCGGCAACGGCCTCCAGGAGCTGCAGCTGCTCCTGTTTCTCATAGAGCTCGCGCAGCCCTTTCTCGGCAATGGCCTCCGCCTCCACGCGCGCGCAGCGCTCGCGCTCCAGCCTGCGGCGCAGTTTCCGGTTCTCGGCCTGCGCGGCCTCCAGCAACGGGATCGTGTCCATGAGCGCTCAGGCTTCCTTGGGCCCGAGAAAGCCGATGCGGCACACGCAGCTGGCGTCCCCGTCATGCATGCATTCGATATGCTCGAAGCGCAGCGTCTCGCCAAAATGGTCGGCCGCGCCTTCCACAAAGCCCTGGGCCAGCGCGCACAGGCGCCGCGGCGAGTTGTAGTGCATCAGCAGCGTGCCATCGGCCTCATCGCGAAAGCCGAAGGTGGGCACGTCGGCGCCGGGATACACCTTGCGGACTTCGGGATGGATGATGTCGTTGACGCTGAGCACGAACGGCCGCGTGGCCGAATGCGCGGCGAAGTAGCCCGGATAGCGGCTGGCCAGCGAGGGCATGGCCTCGCGCCCGAACCAGCGCAGCACATCGAACGGCGCCATGCCCAGCGCCTGCGCGGCCACGCCGACCAGCCTGTAGACATCCTCGTCAGGGTAGCTGCCAAGCGAGGTATAGGCCCCACCGAGCCCAGCCTGCTCCAGCAGGTCGTCCCAGGTGTCTTCCCCATGATGGCGGATCACGACTTCTTCCAGCAGATTGAAGACGATGCCTTTCATGCCCGATTCCCTTTTCCCTTTTCCCTGCTTCCCATGCTTCCCATGCTTCCCGACCACTGCGAGCCGGAATTCAGCGCTGCATTGTGCCCTATCCGGGCGGCAGGCGACGCCTCCCACACGTCGCCTGGGGGCTTTGTGGACAACGTGTTCCGCACCACTGCCGTGCACCTGCACTCGCCTGCGACAACAGCCGCTCCCAACTGGTGCGCGCCCGGCCCGTGCCAAGGCCATTTTGCGTACAAAATCTGCACATCACGCTTGTATATCAGTCTGGCATACCTCTTGCGTCTGAGGTTGGCATGACTTTCGCCATCCCCTCCATTCCCGCCTTCGGCGAGGCCGCCGGCCACGTGCGTGGCAGCACCTCCGCCGAGATTGCCGAGCGCATCACGCAATCGATCCTGGCCCAGCGGCTGGCGCCCGGCACGCGGCTGGGAGAGCAGGCGCTGGCCGGGCTGTTCGGCGTCAGCCGGACGCTGGTGCGCGAAGCCCTGACCCGGCTGGCGGCGAGCGGCATCGTAACGGTCTCGGCCCGGCGCGGCTGGTTTGTGATCGAACCCTCGCGGCAGGAAGCCCGGCAGGCATTTGCCGCCCGGCGCGCGATCGAGCTTGGCCTGCTGCGCTATGCCGCGCCGGTCCGCGCCGATGCCATCGGCCGGCTGCAGGAGCACGTGGCGCAGGAGCAGCGCGCGCTGAGCGCCGACGACACCGCCTTGGGCAGCTACCTGCTGGGTGACTTCCATGTGTGCCTGGGCGAATGCGTGGGCAACGTGCTGCTGGCCGACACGCTGCGCGACCTGACCGCCCGCACCACGCTGATTGCCATGCGCTACCAGTCCAGCCACCAGGCCAACGAATCCTGTGCCGAGCATGTGCTGATCGTGGCGGCGCTGGCCGCGGGAGACACCGAGCGCGCCATTGCGTTGATGGACGCGCACCTGTACCACGTCGAGGCCGGCCTGAGCGCCGCCACGCCCGAGGCACCGCCGGATCCGCTGCGCCAGGCGCTGAGCCCGCTGGGGCGTGCGGCCTGAGCGCGCTGGCATCCGCTAACGAGCAGCGACCCGCGATCCACTTCATCGATTTCGTTTTTTGAATATCCACCCCAACGGCAAGCTAGCAAGGACCCTTATGAAGCTCTCCAAACTCCTCCTCGGCCTCGGTGCCGCCGCCCTCGTCTTCTCGATGCAAACCGCCGGCGCCGAAGCGCTGGACGACGTGGTCAAGGCCGGCGTGCTCAAGGTCGCGGTGCCGCAGGACTTTCCGCCATTCGGCTCGGTCAACGCCGAGATGAAGCCTCAGGGCCTGGACATCGACGTGGCAGCGCTGATCGCCAGGAAAATGGGCGTGAAGCTGGAACTGGTGCCGGTGACCAGCACCAACCGCGTGCCCTACCTGCAGACCAAGAAGGTGGACCTGGTGATCTCCAGCATGGGCAAGAACGCCGAGCGCGAGAAGGCCATCGACTTCAGCGAGGCTTACGCACCGTTCTATAACGGCGTGTTCGGCCCCGCCGACCAGAAGGTGACCGGCGCCGCCGAGTTGGCGGGCAAGACCATCGGCGTGACGCGCGGCGCGGTGGAGGACCTGGAACTGACCAAGATCGCCCCGGCGACAGCCACCATCAAGCGCTATGAGGACAACAACGGCACCATCAGCGCGTTCCTGTCGGGCCAGGTGCAACTGGTGGCGACCGGCAATGTGGTGGCTGCCGCCATTCTCGCCAAGAACCCGCCCAAGAAGCCGGAGCCCAAGTTCCTGATCAAGAACTCGCCCTGCTTCATCGGCCTGAACAAGGGCGAGCCCAAGCTGCAAGCCAAGGTCAACGCCATCCTGGCGGAAGTGAAGAAGGACGGCGAGCTCAACGCGATCACGGTGAAGTGGCTCGGCATGCCGCTGCCGGCCACGCTTTGATGCCTTGATGCTTTGATGCACTGACGATCCAAGCCACGGGAAGCCGTGCCCGGCGGGCAACCGCCGCGGCATGGCGTACTGCGCCAGCTCCGCGCTCATGAGCGCCCCAACCGGGCGCCTCCACCGATCGCTACCGCATGTCCTACCAATTCGATTTCCTCTCGGCCTTCGACTATGCCGGCGTGTTCGCGCACGGCATCAAAGTCACGGCTGAACTCACCGCCGTGGGCGGCGGGCTGGGGGTGACCCTCGGCATCGCCTGCGCCTGGGCGCGCACCCAGGGCCCAGCCTGGCTGGCAGCCATCGCGGGCGGCTATGTGGAGCTGATCCGCAATACGCCGTTCCTGATCCAGCTGTTCTTCATCTTCTTCGGCCTGCCCAGCGCGGGCGTGCAACTGGGTGAAATGCAGGCCGCCATCCTGGCCATGGTGATCAACCTTGGCGCCTACAGCGCGGAGATTGTCCGCGCGGGCATCGCGGCCGTGCCGCGCGGCCAGCTCGAAGCCGGCGCCAGCCTGGCGATGGCGCCCTTCCAGGTATTTCGCCACGTGGTGCTGCGCCCGGCGTTGCAGAAGATCTGGCCGGCGCTGTCCAGCCAGGTGGTGATCGTCATGCTGGGCTCGGCGGTCTGCTCGCAGATCGCGGTCGAGGACCTGACCTTTGCCGCTAACTTCGTCCAGGGCAGGAATTTCCGCGCGTTCGAGGTCTACCTGCTGACCACGGCCATCTACCTGCTGCTTGCCATCGGCCTGCGCCAGGTGCTGCGTGGCATTGGCGGCATGCTGTTCCGGAGGGCGTCATGACCGATTTCTCAACCTGGGACATCCTGCGCAACCTGCTGATGGCGGTGCGCTGGACCGTGGTGCTGTCGCTGGTGGCCTTTGCCGGCGGCGCCGTCATCGGGCTGCTGGTGCTGCTGATGCGCATCAGCCGCCGCGCGCCACTGCGCCGTGCGGCCTGGGCCTTTATCGAAGTGTTCCAGGGCACGCCGCT
Organism: Cupriavidus sp. CuC1; assembly: GCF_044627735.1. Classification (NCBI taxonomy): domain Bacteria; kingdom Pseudomonadati; phylum Pseudomonadota; class Betaproteobacteria; order Burkholderiales; family Burkholderiaceae; genus Cupriavidus; species Cupriavidus sp. CuC1. Next base: position 10,512 of record NZ_JBIUHC010000231.1, read on the forward strand.
GCTGATGCAGCTGTTCCTGGCCTTTTTCGGGCTGGCGCTGTTCGGCGTGGAGATCCCGGCCTGGCTGGCCGCGGGCCTGGCGTTGTCGCTGTGGTCCGGCGCCTACCTGGCAGAGATCTGGCGCGGCTGCGTGGAGGCCATCCCCAAGGGCCAGTGGGAAGCCGCCGGCTGCCTCTCGCTGGGGCACCTGCAGCAGATGCGCTACGTGATCCTGCCGCAGGCGCTGCGCATTGCGATTGCGCCAACCGTGGGGTTCGTGGTGCAGATCATCAAGGGCACGGCGCTGGCGTCCATCATCGGCTTTGTCGAGCTGTCCAAGGCCGGCACGGTGATCACCAACGCCACCTTCAGCCCCTTTACCGTCTACGCGCTGGTCGCGCTGATCTACTTTGCGCTGTGCTGGCCGCTATCCCGCTACAGCCGTCACCTGGAAAGGAAGCTCAATGTCGCTCATCGCCATTGAAAACGTAAAGAAGCGCTTCGGCGCCAACGAAGTGCTCAAGGGCATCGACCTGAAGGTGGAGGCCGGCGAGGTCATCGCCATCATCGGCAAGAGCGGCTCGGGCAAGAGCACCCTCCTGCGCTGCATCAACGGCCTGGAAAGCATCGACGAAGGCAATATCACCGTGGCCGGCGCCAAGCTCGGGGGCAGCGAGCTGGAGTTGCGCGCGCTGCGGCGCAAGGTGGGCATGATCTTCCAGCAGTTCAACCTGTTCCCGCACCTGAGCGCCGGGCGCAACGTGATGCTGGCGCCCACCGTGGCGGCCGGCGTCAAAGAGTCGGAAGCATTGACCCGCGCGCGCGAGTGCCTGGCCAAGGTAGCGCTGGGGGAGAAGTTCGACAGCTATCCCGACCAGCTCTCCGGCGGGCAGCAGCAGCGGGTTGCGATTGCGCGCGCGCTGGCGATGCAGCCGCGGGCGCTGCTATGCGACGAGATTACCTCGGCGCTGGACCCGGAGCTGGTGATGGAGGTGCTGAACGTGGTGCGCCAGCTGGCCAGCGAGGGCATGACGCTGCTGATGGTGACGCACGAGATGCGCTTTGCGCGCGAGGTGTGCAATCGCGTGGTGTTCATGCACCAGGGCCGGGTGCATGAGATCGGGCCGCCGGAGGCATTGTTCAGCAATCCGGCTACGCCGGAGCTGCAGCAGTTCCTGGGGATGGCGGCCTGAGTCTGCGGTCAACCCCAAGGCATTTGCCGAAGCCGGCGAACAGGCCAAAACCGCGCGCCATGACGACGGCTGTTTCTCCCCCTCTCCCCTCAGGGGGAGAGGGCCGGGGAGAGGGGTGGCTTAGGAGCCACTACAGCAAAGCCCTTGGTTCTTTTACAGCGCGACGGCGTAACGAGCGCCCGCCCTCTCCCCCGGCCCCTCTCCCACAAGTGGGAGAGGGGCGCAAATCAGCGCGAAGCATAGCCCCAACAACTCGGTTTAGATCGCGGTAGGAATGCCCATTACTGAGCACCCCCCGCACAGATCCCGGCGTGCCCAATTCGGGCACCGGGCTC
>NZ_JBIUHC010000232.1:0-11741 GCF_044627735.1 Cupriavidus sp. CuC1
TGCCGACCTGGTCGGCGCGATTACCGTTTTGGCGCGGGGACACCGCGTTGCAGCCTGTGGAGAGCCGGCGCAGTCAGACCGCTCTATGAAGCAGGAACCCACCGAAGCGGCTACGCAAAACATCTGCGTAGCGCCGTAGGAATCCCCTCCCTTTCCGCCGAAAGGCGGCAGCCGCAGGCCGAGGGAGGGGAGGATGTCAAGTGGATATTGCTGTCCATGGCAGTCTCAACCGTCAGATAAGTACCTTGTTTTGCATTGCGCGGGGGCGGCATCGGCTGGCATGTCGTCGTTTTCCCTGGGGACCATGTCTTTGCCGGTGTGGCGCAGGCTCATCCATCAGGTTCGCGGCATGGTCGAACCCAGCCGTCGGGACGGCCGTCGCCAAGGCGTGCATGGCGGCGTCATGCGCGCCGTCCTCGAGTCCTATGTGCACGGTGGCCTGGCCGCGGCGAGCGTGGACCTCGACGATATAAACGCGAGCTGAATGCCCGATGACTTGATGCAGCCACTGGCGCAGTGCTAGCACTTGGCTTGACGTTACAGCCACGCGCAGACGGATCCAGCGACTCGTGGTGTCGGGAGCGTCCCCGCGTGCTGCTGCGGAGCACCCGCTATCGTGGCCACCATGCCGCCGCGGGACGGAGGCAAAGGCAACGAGCAGACTTGTCGGTTGCATAGGGTTGAGACCCGCGCGGGGGCAGTTCGGCTGTTGATGATTGAATGCTAAGGAGCGCGGCGTCAACATGGCGCAGCAATCCTCGCATCCCGCATCAATATCTCATCAAGATGCGGGGCCAGCGCCGAGCCGCAGTGCGACAGCCTTTGCATCGCCGTTGCGCGTGCCGGTTGTGCCATGTGATGGAATGACTCTGTCAGCCATGCCAGACATGTTCTCGTCATAACCTCGCTCGCTGGTCAAGCACCTTTGTCTCTAAGCCACAGGCTCAGCGAACTCTCGGGTGCAGGCGCGCTTGCATCTACATTAGTCACAAAAGGCTTTCCGTCCTCATTTCACTGGCAGCAGCGTCGGATGCGGCCTGCGGCGCGGGCGCTCACGCGGCAGCATGTAGTGAGCAGGGAGTGATTATTAGATAGCATTGGTGGCATTGTCGGAGTGGTGGAGGCGCCTGGCCGGCAAGCCTCCTGATCCGCTCGCACCGATACCCGCCATGCGACGCGGTCGTGCAGCACACGCGATATTCGAAAAGAACGCCGCGCTGACTAAGCAGGGTCAAGATGACGCGACTGCGCAGTATGATTTTCGGGCCGCCCCGAGATCCGCTCGCCCAAGCGCCGCCATTCAGAACCGATGCCGCACGCCCACAATCGCGCCAACCTGGCTCTGCCCGGCGCCGACCTGTTCCGTGGTATTCACCAGCGTCGTCGCATTAGCATTCAGCGATGGCCCGAACCCAGACAAGCCCATCGCCGATCCATCCCGGTTCTTCGCGTAGGCGAGGATCGTATAGAGATCGGTGCGCTTGGACAGCGCGTACGTGCCCGACAACACAAAGCTCAGCGGATCGGCCGATGAATTGCGCACGTCGGTGTAGTACGCAGCGCCGGTCAGCGACACCGCTGGCGTGGCCTGGTACTGCACGCCGGCCCAGTAGAGGTTGGTGCGCAGGGAATTGGTGGTGAAGTCGCCACGGTAGTAGCGGTAGCCCGCCAGCACCTTGACCGACGAGAAGGCATACGCCGCTGCCACGGCGGCGCGGCGCTCGCGGTTGTCCTGCAGCGTGACCGTGCTGCCGCGGACTTCGTCGTAGGCCACGCGCGCGGACAGGGGGCCGTTGGAGTAGCCCAGGCTGGCGCTCCATTCCCGTCCTGCCTTGGACGCGCCGGCGATTTCGCCGCCGGCGGTGCTGTCGTAGCCGGTGCTGTAGAGCAGGCCGTAGTAGATGCCGCCGGTGGTGCCGGTGAACTTGATGGAGTTGTCGGCGCGGCTGGACATCCATTTGTCGTGCATCAGCAGGGAGTAGCGGGTTGAAATGACCATCGGGTCGAATGCCGACGAGAAATCGAACAGCAGCGTCTGATGGCGGCCGAGGGTCAGCGTGCCAAACGCGTTCTGCAGGCCGACGAAGGCCTGGCGGCCGAACAGGCGGCCGCCCTGGTTGACCTTGCCAGTGTCGAGGTCGAAGCCGTTCTCCAGTACGAATACGCCCTTGATGCCGTTGCCCAGGTCTTCCGTGCCACGCAGGCCAAAGCGCGAGGTGGAGAGGTTGCCGGTGGACATGCGCACCGTGGAGTCGCTGCCGCCGGCGGCGTTGGGCACGTGGCTCAGGTATTCGATGCCGGCGTCGACCACGCCATAGAGCGTGATACTGCCTTGCGCCATTGCGGCGCCGGGGATGAGCGGTAACAGCGCCAGCCATGCACGAGATTTCATTGCTTTGATTTCCTTATGATTTGCGACGCCCCAAGGGCTCGGGCATCGCAGCGGCGTCAATGTAGCCTCATAAGGACAATGCAAGAAAGGGAGTTCCCGGGACAGACTGTTCCTGTCGGCGAACAGTTGGTTCAGCAGGCTGCCGGCTGCCGGTCGGCACGCCCGTGCCGGCAAAGGTGGCGTCCGGCCGTACTGGCTCCGGAGCCTGCTGAGGCTCGAGTGGAAACGGCGCTGTGTAAATGGATAAAAGAAGAAGGTTTCGATCTCAAAGGGACCTGATGCTAGAGTTGTATTTAATCCTAGCCAATAGCCTGTCCGGACTGGTATCTTTAATAGTAGCTTCGGTTACCTGCCCAGAAACGGGCTAATCTGCGCCATGTCTCCACTGGCACCGCGCCAGTGCGAGGTACGCAATCCGTTGTGCCAGGAGTTAACGAGCAAGACCTTGGAGCGCGCCATAGTGGTCTGGTTGGCTGAGATTGTGCGTAAGTTTCTGCGCCTTAGCGAAGGGCGAATACTGGTGGAGCAACTGCGGCTGCTACTGGGCAATGTCGGCAGTTCTGTCGTTCCCGCGGTGCTTTTGGCCCTGGTGTTGGTCTGGGCCTTATCCAACGATAGCAACGCCTTCGGCCTGAGGGGGTGGTGTGCGGTAGTGATCCTGTCCAAGCTTTACTCCGCCTATCACGCGCGCCGCGTCCTTGCAGCCGGCCTTGCCATCGAGCAGGCCCCTCGCCTCGTCTTGGTGCTGATGGTGCTGAACCTGGTGGGTGGCGCGGCTTGGGGCGCTTTGGCATGGGTTACGCTCGATACGACCTCCGTCGTGGGGAGCATCTTGGTGAACTCGGTCCTGGCGGGTGTGGCAGGCAGTTCGATGTCGATGCTTTCACCAGTGCTGCCGGTGTTTGTCGTATTTATCGTCTTCGAGTTTATCGCTACCGCGTCCAAGTTCTGGCAGATGGGGGATCCGGCTTATACCGCGCTGGCACTGACACTTGTCTTGTATCTTGTCTCGCTCATCCTGCAGGCGCGGAACAGCGCTATTGCGGTGCGTGCCGCAATCGACGTGCGCTTCGAGAATATGGAATTGCTGGCGCGGTTACGCGAGGAATCCATTAAGGTGCAGCACGCGCATAGGGAGGCGGTTACGGCCAATCTGGCTAAATCAAGATTCCTCGCGGCGGCCAGCCATGATTTACGCCAACCGGTTCACGCGCTGGGGTTGTTTCTGGAAGTGCTCGCACGCGGCGAACTCACCGAGATCCAGCGCGGTGTGCTCGGGAATGCCCGCTCCGCTTCCGAGGCGTCCGCTGGCATGCTCAGCACGCTGCTCGATTTTTCACGGATCGAAGCGGGTGTCGTCGATGCACAAGTACGGCCGTTTCACCTGCAGCCACTGCTTCACAAGATTGAGAATGAACTTGCGCCGCAAGCCAATGCGAAAGGCCTGGTTTACCGCACGCGCGATACCCATGTGGCCCTGCAGTCTGATCCGGCATTGGTGGAATTGATCTTGAGAAACCTGGTGTCCAATGCCATTCGCTATTCCGAGCGAGGCGGTGTGCTGGTGGCGTGTCGCACTCGCGGCAATCAAACACGGCTGGAGGTCTGGGATACGGGAATCGGTATCGACCCGCTTCAGCACGAGGAGATATTCCGCGAATTCCATCAACTCGGTAATTCCGAACGGGACCGCAACAAGGGGCTGGGTCTGGGCCTGGCTATCGCGGATGGCCTGGCGCGCACGCTAGGGCATGAATTGTCTCTGTCGTCCAGGCCAGGGCGCGGCAGCGTGTTCAGGTTGATCTTGCCGAATGCGCGCGTTCCAGTCATCAGGGATGAGCGTGAAAATGATCATGCCCCTTTGCAAAAGCTCGACGTGCGAGTGTTGGTCATCGACGATGATGAGGTTGTGCGCGCGGGCATGCTGCAATTGATCCAAGACTGGGGTTGCAGGTGCGAGGCGGTTGAATCGATCGAGGATGCACTAGCCTCAGCACGCGTCAATCCCCCGGATATCGTCATCAGCGATTTCCGGCTGCGCAATCAGCGCACGGGCGCTCAAGCGATTGACGCGCTGCGTACGGAGTTTGGCGTGAATCTGCCAGCGCTCCTCATTACCGGCGACACTGCACCAGAGCGGTTGCGCGATGCGAGGGCCAGTGGGATACCCCTGCTGCACAAGCCCGTGGCGCCGAGCCAGTTATATGGGAGACTGGTGAGCGTGCTGACCGACATGGATAGGTAGGAGGCGGGACAGCCTGCACCTGTCGGCGAACAGCCTGTCCTGGCTCCCTTGGTTCCTTTCCCGCTTACCGCTTGCGCTGCAAAAACTCGTTCATATACCGCTGCGGCTCACCGGTCTCGAAGGCACTGCCAAACTCTGCCACGCTGTTGTTGATGGACACATCCAGCGGGGCTTCTTCCCACTCGCGCAACAGCCGCTTTTGCTGGCGCACCACGGTGGGGCCGAAGCCGGCCAGCAGCGTGGCGAGGCGCTCGATCTCGGCGTCCAGTTCGCCCAGCGGCACGACCTTGCTCACCAGGCCACAGGCCAGCGCTTCGCGCGCGTCGGAGATCTCGCCGGTCAGCAGCATCCACGCGGCGCGGGCGTTGCCGATCAGGCGGGGCATCAGCGCGGCGTGGATCACGGACGGAATGCCGACCTTGACCTCGGGCATGCCGACGTGGGTGTTGTCGGCGGCGATGCGGATGTCGCAGGCCAGCGCGAGCTCCAGCCCGCCGCCCAGGCACCAGCCGGGCATGCGCGCGATCACCGGCACGGGGAAGTGGCGCAGCGCGTCGCACAGGCCGCGCAGGCCGCTGATGAAGCGCTGCGCGCTGTCGCGGGTGAGGGCGGCCATCTCCTTGATGTCGGCGCCGCCGATAAAGCCTTTTTCCCCGGCGCCTTGCACGATCAGCACGCGGATCTCGTCGCGGGCAGCGAGTTCGGTCACGGCCTGGGTCAGTGCGGCGATGACCGGCGTGCTCAGGATATTGAGCGAGCCTGCCTCGCGGATGGTGAGGGTGGCGATGCCGAGCGCGTTGATCCCGACCCCGGCGTATTGCTTGTCGTATTGCTTGTCGTGCGGCTTGCTATCTGCGTGGCTCATGGCTCTGCCTTACTGCAATTTGGTGAAATGGATATCTTCGACGACCTTCTTCCAGTGCGCGTTCTGGCCGCGGATCAGGTCGGCGAATGCCTTGCGGGTCATCGGTGCGGGAATGGCGCCTTGCTTCTCGATGGCGGCGACGACCTCCGGATCGGCCAGGACCTGCCGCACTGCGTCGTTAAGCCTGTCCAGGATAGCCGCCGGCGTGCCGGCCGGCGCGCCCAGGCCGAACCAGGAGGGATTGTTCATGGCCGGCAGGCCGGCCTCGGCATAGGTTGGCACATTGGGCAGCACCTTCAGCCGCTGCCTGGCCGCCACCGCCAGCGGGCGCAGGCGGTTGCCCTGGATCAGGCTGGAGGAGGAGGGGATGTTGTCGAACACCACCTGGATCTGTCCCGCCACCGCATCGTTGAGCGCGGGGCCCAGGCCCTTGTAGGGCACGTGGAGCATCCTGGTGCCGGTCTCGTTCATGAACAGCTCGCCGTTCATATGGCTCAGGCCGCCATTGCCCGAAGAGCCGAACGAGTACTTGCCCGGGTTGGCCTTCAGCAGCTTGATAAAGTCGGGCAGGTCGCTGGCCGGGAAGGCGGGGTTGACCACCAGCACGTTGGGCACGTCGGCGAGGTTGCTGATGGGTTCGAAATCCATGACGGGATCGTAGGCTGTTTTGGCGTACACGTTGGGGTTGACCGCGTGCGAGCTTTCCACTTCCATGACCAGCGTATAGCCGTCGGCGGGCTGCTTGGCCGCATAGGCACTGCCCACGGCGCCGCCCGCGCCGGGGCGGTTTTCCACCACAACGGGTTGCTTGAGCACGGCGCCGAGGCGGGTGCCGACGATGCGCGCGATGATGTCGGTGGTGCCGCCGGCCGCGTAGGGCACGATCAGCTTGATGGGCTTGTCGGGGTAGGCCGAGGCGTGCGCGCCGCTGGCAAGGCTCAGGCCAGCGAGCAGGGTGGTAGCGATGATGCGTTTGTTCAAGCGATGTCTCCGGATGGATTTGTTTATGTGTTGGTGCGCGCTGTCACTAACTGGCGTTGTGCCGGCCGTGCTCATCGAGCAGCGGCGGGGGCGCCAGCGCTCGCGCGCCGCTACTGGCCAGCATGGGGTTGCGGATCATCGGCACGCGGCCAAGCACCGGGTGCTCGGCTTGCTGCACCAGTTGGCGGTGCGCAACCTGCGGATGCGCGAACACTTCTGCCATCGAGTGGATCGGGCCCCATGGCACGCCGGCCGCATCGAAGGCTTGGGTCCAGCTCTGCCGGTCACGGGTGGGGAACACATCAGTGAGCAGCTTGCGCAGCGCCGGCAGGTTGGCGATGCGCCCGGAGTTGCTGGCGTAGCGCGCGTCTGTTGCCAGCGCGCCGAGGCCCGCCACTTCGCAAAAGCGTGCGAACTGCGTGTCATTGCCGATGGCAAGGATCAGGTAGCCATCCGCGCAGCGGAAGACTTCGTACGGCGCGCAGTTGGGATGCGCATTGCCGCTGCGTTGCGGCGCCCTGCCGGACACGAGGTAGTTGGATGCCTGGTTGGCATTGAGCGCCACGGCCACGTCGAGCAGGGCGATATCCAGATACTCGCCCTCGCCCGTGGCGTGGCGGCGTAGCAAGGCCGCCAGCACGGCCGAGGTGGCATACATGCCGGTGGTCAGGTCCACGACCGCCACGCCCGTGCGCAGCGGGCCGGCGCCCGGCTCGCCGTCGGGGTGCCCGGTGTAGCTCATCAGTCCGCCCATGCCCTGGAACACATAGTCGTAGCCGGGCTTGTCGGCCATCGGGCCGCTCTGGCCAAAGCCGGTGATCGACAGGTAGACCAGCCGCGGGTTGAGCGCCTTGAGCGTTTCGTAGTCCAGGCCGTAGCGGCGCAGCGTGCCAACCTTGTAGTTCTCCACCAGCACATCCGCTTCCAGCGCAAGCTGCCGGATCTGCGCGGCGCCTTCGGGGGTGGCGTAGTCGATGGCCACGGATTGCTTGCCGCGGTTGCAGCAGATGAAGTAGGCGGAGAGACCGGCCTGGCTATCGCCGCTCGCGCTGTCTTCAGGCGCTTGCAAGTAGGGCGGGCCCCAGCCGCGCGTATCGTCGCCGTGACCGGGGCGTTCTATCTTGGTGACTTCGGCGCCCAGGTCGGCCAGGTTCTGCGTGCACCACGGGCCGGCCAGTATCCGGGACAAATCCAGCACCTTGATGCCGGCCAGGGCCTGATGAAGCATGGGTTCTCCGCAAGACAGGTAGTGATAGTGCGGGCGAGTGTATCGGCGGCCCCCGGGGCGGGCCAGTTCATAGTTTTCAAGGAAGCGTTCGCCGAATTCGAATGGCGCGGGGAATGCCGGGGGCGGCCTGAAGTGAATTCCGGGAGGCTCGGCTGCAAACGGTGCCGCATTCCTCTCCTAGCGGCGTGCGGCACGCGCTACACTTGAGCTACCGCGCCCGCGATCGAGAAGTAGATCGAGCAGAAGCATCCGGATTCCGGCGCGGCCAATTTCCTGCTTCACCTACCCCCAGCGAGGAGATGCATCATGTCGACACCGTCCAATCCGTTCACCGATTTCAGCAAGTTGCTTGAGCAGTACAAGCTCCCCGGGGTCGATATGACTTCGGTGATCGAAGCGCGGCGCAAGGATATCGAAGCCATCACGGAGGCCAACAAGGTGGCCTACGAAGGCATGCAGGCACTGGTGCAGAAGCAGACGGAGATCCTGAGCAAGACCATGCAGGAGATCCAGGAGGCGGCGCAAAAGATGACCACCGGCGGCAACCCGGCCGAGGCCATGGCCAAGCAGGGCGAGTTCGTTCAGCGGGGCCTGCAGCAGGCCTTCAACAACATGCGTGAACTGGCGGAGATGGCGCAGAAATCGCAGGCCGAGGCGCTGGCCGTGATCACCAAGCGCGCGGAGCAGAATATCGAAGAGGCGAAAAACCTGATGAAGGGAAAGGGCAAGTAAGCGCAAGTCCGCGCAAGCGATCCGCTGTTGCGGACAGCCTCGCCAGGCCAGGATCGCTCCCGATCCTGGCCTGGCGAGCCGCGGCTTCCTGCCATAGCGTCCATCGCAGTGCACTGAATGCATTGCTGTGAAAGGGATCCATCATGATCGCCATCACGAACGCCAGCCCGCTGATCTCGTTGATCGCGGGCATCCTGATCCTGATCATGCCACGGCTGCTCAACTACATCGTGGCGATCTACCTGATCATCATCGGCCTGCTAGGGCTGTTCGGCGGGCACCTGCACTGAGGCGCCCGGCGTAGCCGCGGGCATTGCGCGGATCTCCCGCACAGCACGGGAAGACCGCGCTGCGCAGGCGCGCTTTACTTCAAGATGCCTTGACTGCGCGGCGAGCGTTTTGCTGGACTGCGCCAGTCGCGGCCGCGGTCGATGCTTCGATGTTGGACTTGACCGTTTCAGCGGCTTGCTTCGACGCCTTCTGCACCGACTCGTAGGTGTGGTTGGCGGCCGCAACTGTCTGCTGCAGCAAGGTAGTGAGCGCTTCCGAGCCGGCCGGCGCATTCTTCACGAACGTATCGACGAAGGTCTGCACGCTGCGGGTGTGCTGTTCGTATTGCGCTTCCACCGTCTTGGTGAGCTCGGCCTGCGTGGCCGAGGCAATCTCGTACACATGCCGGGCATACGCCAGCGCCTTGTCGGCTGCCGGCTGCGCGAGCTTACCCTGTGCGCTGAAGACATCTTTCAGGTCGCCGCCGGACAAGGCCGCCTGGATGGTTTCCTGGCTTTCGGCCAGGCTCGACTTCGCGGCTTGCAGGTTCAGCTCGGCCAGTTTCTGGAAACCGTCGAAAGCCGTATTCGTCAATGCGAACCAGTTGGCGAAATGCGCTTTCTGGGCTTCGGCGAACTGGTCGGACGAAAAAACGAACATGCGTATTCTCCTGTGAATCGCCTGGCAGCTAGGCCGACACGCACGGGATGTGCTGTCGCGGTAACCAGGTCGAAATATGAGATTCGGAAAGGGCGGCATCACTGATTTGCGCAGTGCACCATCCAAGGGAAGATTCTAGATCCCTCTATTTGGATAGCCCCTAGGGAGATACCCGGACAAACCGGATATCTCGGCTGTTGCTGTGCAGCATGGTCGACATAGGCATACCCAACTGCGTGGGGGTGCTTTCGGCAGCACCGTCCTCTTCCCATCGTTCATACGCATTGGGGGCTGGTGGGCTACCGGCTCAGCCAGGGCGCAAATTGGGCCCGCGAACGCATCGCCCGGCTGCGGGAGCGTGGCGGTGACGCGTGCGGGGGCAGACAGACGGAGTCCTCCGCTTGCCGATGACCGTCTTCCCGCTCCCGCCGTGCGGCAATCTGCGATTGCCTGGGCTTATGCTGCCGGCTTTTCGAACGCGCGCAGCGGCGTGAGGAATTCCAGCGTGCGCTCGCGCTTGAGCAGCCTCGGCAACGCCCGCTCATATGCCTGCCGGTAGGGCCGGCTCAAGTGATGCGTCTGGAAATACGCGGGGCTGCAAGCCCAGGTTTCGTACAGCACCAGCGTATCGGGGTCCTCGACCGAGCGATGCAGGTAGGTGTTGACGAAATCCGGCTCCTTGGCCATTTGCTCCAGCACTTCCAGCAAGCTGGATTCGAGTTCGTCGCGATGTTCCGGCTTGCCCGGCAGGTGGACGATAAAGGCGATGTTTTCGCTCATGGTATTCAGTGCTCCTTGCTGATGCTAAGTCGGCCAAGTCGGCCAAGTCGGCTAAGCCAGCCCCAGCCTCACAGCTGGCTCATGCCGCCATCGACGATGATTTCCGTGCCGACGATAAACGCGGATTCGGTGGCCGAGAGATGCAGCACCGTTGCTGCGATTTCCTTCGGGTCGCCAAAGCGGCCAAGCGGGATCTGGCTCTTGATCTGGGCGGCGGTGTCGGCGAGGGTGTCGGCGTCCAGGCCGAGCTTGCCGAAGAGCGGCGTGCTCACCGGGCCCGGGCTAAGCACATTGACGCGTACGCCGCGCGGCAGCAGTTCGGCGGAGAGCGTCTTGGCCAGCGAGATGAGGCCGGCCTTGCTGGCCGCATAGACGGCGGACGACGGCATGCCGATGTGCGCGTTGATGGAGCCGTTGAGCACGATCGACGCGCCTGGGTTGAACAGCGGCGTCAGTGCCTGGATCTGGAAGAAGGGGCCTTTCACATTGGTATCGAAGGTCTGGTCCCACATCGATTCCTCGACATCCGACAGCGGCGCGAACCTGGCGATGCCCGCGTTGATGAACACGGCGTCGAGCTTGATGCCTTCGTCGGTGAGACGTTTTGCCAGCGCGCGGGCTGCTGCAACGGTGCCGGCGTCGTTCTGGATGGCTAGCGCGTTGGCGCCCAGCGTGGGCTTGGCGGCTTCCAGCGTCGCGGAATCCCGGCCCGTCACGATGACGCGCGCGCCCTCGGCGGCGAATGCCTGCGCGGTGGCCAGGCCCATGCCACTGTTGCCGCCAGTGACCAGTACGGTTTTGCCTTCAAAGCGATTCATGGTGTTCTCCTGAGAACGTTGTGTGGTGGTGTGAATGGATTATGGACAGCGCGGTGCAATAAGCCATGCGAAAGAGTTGGCGATCTCGTTCGATAAGATTGGACATCTTGGATGCACAAGCCGAAGCCGCCGGATGGGCCAAAGCCGCGCGCCATGACGACGGCTGTCGCTCCCTCTCCCCTCAGGGGGAGAGGGCCGGGGAGAGGGGTGGCTTAGCTAGGAGCTACTTGAAGCGGTGCCTTCAGTTTTTTCAAGCACGATGGCGTATCGGTGTGTCCAGATAAGGACACGTTATCCAGTCGGTGAAAGTCCGACCGAGGCAAAAGACTCAGTCCTCGTAGCTAGGGAGGCGTCATGGCGCGAAAGCAAGATGACGGAGCCCTCCGACAGTATGCTCAGAAAGGAGTGTATGCAACGCACCAGGTTGCAACGTGCAGTGAACGCAGATGTAGCCTCGTCACACGAAAACCCGGTGGCTGAGACGGTCGATAACGCGCGAAAGCAGCAAGAGTTGTCCGAAACGAGTCCGATACGGCAACTCTCACCGGCGGGGTATCAGCGGCGACATGGTGTGAAGGATAACGTGGAAACTGGAGAAGCCCTCGGCACCCGGCGGAGAAATCCCGTCGAGGAGATGTCCGCTATAACCGCGAGTGGGAAATGCGGGCATAGGTGCCAGGGTGACGGATCGGGTCGTAGTGTGCGCTGAGCAGCGCGTTGTTCAGGAGGGTTGAAGTCCCTCTGGCGCCCGGATGAGGGGTGCCATATCC
>NZ_JBIUHC010000233.1:0-11399 GCF_044627735.1 Cupriavidus sp. CuC1
GTGTCCACTAAAAATAGTGGACACATCCTGCACCGTTTCAGCCTTGTACTCTATGTGCGCTAAATTTCGCGCTTACAGATCATCCAAATAACGCACCATGTACGCAATAAACGCAGACATTCCATTTGCCCGATCTATGGCCGGGTATTCAGCCAGGTAGCCTCCGATGCCGATCCGAAGCTTTGAGACGATCGAAGACTAGCGGAGGGTATTCCGGCGCGTCTGCGATGGCAGCTCGCCGAACGCATCGCGATACACCTTGGCGAACAGACCAAGGTGATTGAACCCCCAGCGCATCGCGACTTCGGCAACCGGTGCATGATCGCTGTGGAGGAGTTCATTGCGCACGCCCTCCAGTCGAACACGCTTCAAGTACGCCATTGGCGTGGTGCCCTTGAACGTTGCGAATCCCGTCTGTAGCGCGCGCACGCTGACGCCGGCGGCGTTGGAAATGTCCTCAACAGAAATCCTATCCCGCGCGTGGGCATGGATGAACTCGATGGCGGATCTTACATGCCGTGGTGACGGTCCCGGCGCCTTGACTAGCAGCCTGTCAGAGTAATTGTGCGGCAAGGTCTCCAGGAAGGCCCCCACCGCGACATCGCGTATGCTGGCCGCCGTGGCCATCGCCGTCAAGCTGGGTCTGTCATCGCCAAAACACGATTGCATCAGCTGCATCACTGCACGGCCCAGTCTCACCCCATCCGACTCCAGAGAGACCTCTGCCTGGAACATCACCGGCCGCGTCACCGGTGCTTCCAACAGGGTGGAAAGCCGCTGCGTGATATCGCTCGTCCCGACCAGCAGCATGTCGTAGCTGCCCGCCTGCCATTGCCATTGGCTGACCTGCGTCGCATCCAGAACCGCGCAAGCGCCTGCGGACCAGTCGCGCTCCTGTTGGCCAATCTGGGCTCGGAGGCCGCCCTCATGGAGTAGAACAAGCGCGTAGCCGTCAAACTGCCTGTCGAACCGGAATTGAACGCCCGTTGTTGTCTGGATTTGATGCGTCACCGCTCCCCCGGCGAGACTCGTCGCGAGTCGCACGTCAAGATGATCTCCCTGCCCCGAGTCGATCGCGACGTTGCCCCAGATCGGTCGCAGACGCGCTGCAAATTCGTCAGCGTCGCTCGCGGCGAGCATCTCGGCATATATCTCCGGTCTTTCAATCATATATTCTTGCGTTGCTCGGGCGAGTTACAAGCGGGTCTGCGGCTCGATGCGGTCCGCGCCCACCAGCGTCACCGCCACCTGGACCCGCCCCCTTATTGCGGCTGCAGGTTGATGGTCTTCGCAATCGCGCGGAAACGCGCGGTCTCGGCCTCATAGGCCTTGCTGGCTTCGGCGGGGGGCATCGGCTGCGCCACCAGGGTGTTCTGCGCTTCGAGCTGGGTGAGCACAGCGGGGTCGGCCAGCACCGCGCCCAGTGCCACACTCAGTCGCTGAACAATCGCCTCTGGCGTGTCTTTCCTGACGAAATAGCCGGTCCAGGTTGAGAAGTTGAAGCCCTTGAGCAACTTGCCTTCATTGACCGTGGGAATGTTCTTGAGGGCGGCCAGATCGGTGCGGGTAGCGTTGATGCTGGCAATGATCTTCAGACGGCCCTGATCGGCCAGCGCGAATTGCTGCTGCGCCACCGGCAGGATGGCGAAGTCCAACTGGCCGCCGCTGAGGTCCTGCATCAGCGGTGCGCCCCCTTTGTAGGGTATGTGAAGCATGCTGGTGCCAACGGTGTGTGCCATATGTTCGCCCAGTACATGGTAGAACGAGCCAACACCCACACTGCCATAGGTCAGCGGCTTGGTCTTCGCGGCACTGCGCGCCAGCGTGACCAGTTCATCGGCAGTGTTCGCAGGCAAATCCTTGCGGGCCAGGATCATCATCGGCGCAATGCCGATCATCTGTACCAGCCGGAAGTCCTCGCTCTTGAACTTGATGGCGGCATTGCCCAGTGGCGCCAAAATGAGCTCATTTGGGGAACCCTGGAACAGGTAGTAGCCATCGGCAGGTGCATTCAACACTTTTTGCGCCGCGATCGCGCCACTCACACCGCTCAGGTTCTCCACCAGAACCGGCTGCCCCAACTGCTTGGCCAGCGGATGGTTCACCACGCGCGCGATCGTGTCCGACAGGCCGCCGGCTGGGTAGGGCACCATCATCATGACCGACTTGGACGGAAAAGGATCGGCAGCCACCGCGGCACCGGCCAGCAGCAGGCCAACTGCCAGCGTTCCGAGTTTCTTGAGTAAGGCAAGGGGGGCGTTCATGATGCGTCCTGTGGCGTGAAGGCTAGGAAATGCGGACAGCCACGAATCCTAGAAATGCGCCTAATATTTGTCCAATGCATAGTTTTTCTGCTTCCTAAAAAAATAACTCATAGATGCGGGGAACCCATGAACCTGAAGCAACTGGAGCACCTCTTGGCATTAGCCGAAACCGGATCCTTCAGCCGTGCCGCAGAGCAGTTGCATCTGACGCAGCCGGCACTGAGTCGCAGTATCCAAATGCTGGAAGACGACTTGGGCGTACGCCTGATCGACCGGATGGGCAAGCGAAACGAACTCACGCCGCTCGGCGAAGCCGTCGCGACACGCGCGCGCCATCTGGTGTTTGGCGCCGAGGAAATGCGTCGCAGCATTGATTTGCTCAAAGCGGGCAACGCCGGCGTGATCCGAGTTGGTTTGGGTTCGGGGCCCGGGGCCATGCTTATGACACCGCTCCTCGTCGAAGTGGCGCAACGACACCCGGACGTGCGCGTCAGCATCACGCGAGGCGCCATCGAGCTGCAACTGCGTCAACTGCGCCAACGCACGCTCGATGCCCTGGTCATCGAAATTCGCAGCGTGACGCCTGCGCCCGACCTGTCCCTCGAAGTTGTGGCTGAGATGCGGGTCGGATTCATCTGTCGGCGTGGCCACCCGCTGCTCACCGCATCTGCGGAGGGCGTGGCGTTCGACGAGCTGTTGCGCTTCCCTTTGGCCTGCACACCATTGGCAGATGAGCCGGCGCGTATATTGGTCCAGCATTTCGGTCCGAGTGCGGATCCGCAACAGGCCGTGCGCTTGCGTTGCGAGGAAATCGCGAGCCTGATCGATACCGTACGGGCGTCCGATGCGATTTTCTTGGGTATCGTAGCTGCCGCACGGAGCGGTATCGAGTCTGGTGAGCTGGTCGAACTGGTGACTTCGCCCCCCTTGATCGCCAGCGCGCGCTTTGCATTGGTGACACTCGTGGGCCGTACCGAAAGCCCTTCAATGCAGCTATTTCGCCATTTTGTGGCTGATCGGCTGCGGGACTAAGTCATCTGCACGACCTCACCGTGCACGACACCCATCCACACAAATCAATATCCTTAAAACGCATCCAATAATAAATTAGCGCAATATCTTTTACCGCCCCCCTCCTGTGCGGGGTAAGGCCTAGTTGCTCTCGCGGCTCTGCCCGCCGCACTCTATTGCTTGCCAACTCATCCCTTCCCAACTGGGGCTTTCGCCGGCGTACGCTCTGGTCGGTTTGGACCTATGCGCATCAAGATTGATCTGGCCACGATCCTTCTACATGAATACTCCCGCCGCTAAAGCCTTCGGCTTGTAGCGGGGGTTTCCGGGTTCGGCGACTCATGCACCGTGCGGGTGCCCGCCTTTGGCGGCGAGCCAGATCATGTGCACCTGCTCGTCAGCATCCATCCCGCCCTGGATATTTCAGTGCTGATTAACAACCTTAAGACGGCAAGCGCACGCCGGGCACGGATTCGCTTCGCCGAGCATCTCAGCCGGTTCTATTGGAAGCCGCTATTCTGGCATCGCGCATACTTTGTCTCCCCCGTAGGTGGGGCATCGTTGGAAACGGTGATAGCCTACGTTGAGCGACAGGGAACGGAAGAGCACGCTCAACGTAAAGGCAAGGCAGCCTGACGGCTGCCGCCGACTTGCCCCCTCCTGGGCCCCGCGGCCCTAGGAGGGGGAATGCGTCGGCAAAGGCTGTCAACGACGTTTGGTTCCTCAGTCAGTGTTTCGAGTTCGAAGATGGGCGATTGGCCGCGGCATTAGCTGCGAACTTTGCGCGCCGACAAACAGATTTCCCGTCCGATCCGTCGTTCGCCATGTCCCCCGATCTCGCCGACGACAAAGCCAAGCAAACGCAATGGATCGCGTTCGCCCGCGAACTGGCGGCTGTTCCGCCCCTCGACGTCGTTGTCGCGGATCTCGCGGCCTTCCTCATGCCACACGCCGCTCGCGCACGGGCTATTTCCCCCGCCTGACGGATTGGCGGCATGCCTCTTGCTCAGCGCGCCGCCCCAGTCCAGCTCTCCACCGCGGCCTTAACCTTCGGCCAATAGGCATCCCGGTTCGCCGGTGTCTCCGAATGGTAGGCGCCAACGGCCAGCCACGAGTTGCCATACCGTTCGATCTTCCTTCTATATAGATAGGCGCCGACCATCACGTTGGTGCACGGGTCCATGAGGCGTGCCGGCGCTATCCCGAACCGCTTCAGCTCGACTAGGTGCACGCTATTAATCTGCATCGCACCGTAGTCAATCGATCCGTCCGAGTTGCGACCTATGCTGTCTGCGCGAAAGCCGGATTCAACGAAAGCTATGCCGCGCAGAACATATGGGTTGACCCCGTAGCGCGCGGCCGCCTCGTCGAAGCAGAAGGCTTGGGCAGAGCTAGCAAGCGCGAGAAGGCACGCTGCGAGCGCCAGTGCCCCCCTCCCAACTCGTCGCCCGCTCAGTCCCATCAGTAGACTGCGCTGGGACATACAGCGTAGTTCAGGTATCCGCCGCCGGCATAGGGGTCTTGTGGCCAGTAGCCTATGAGATTCTGCAACTGAGATTTAAGGCCGGCATTGTCACTGAGAATTGCGCAACCACGGTCCCGAAAATACTGCATGGCCGGGCCAAGTGTGCCGGGATCTCTGACTAGGTAGGGGAAGTCTCTAAAGAACACGCCCAAATCATAGCCCCAAGGCGTGACCAACGCGGCAGGGTCGCACGTGTGGTTCGCCGTCCCATTGGCCGCTGCCCCGTTCTCCGACACGCCGTTATAGACGGCCGTACCGCTCCCGTTTTGGTATCGCTCGATGCGGGAGCGACAGTTGTAGCCGTTCATGGTCTCGTTACCGCTTGCGGTCAGGATATAGGCAGCGGGATTTTGGGGGACCGGTTGCGGCACGTACACCGGCGGCGGCTTTTGGTTATAGCAGGTGCCAACGCCGGGGACGAATGCGGAGCCGCCGCCTTGGTCGGTTGACCAGTAGCCGTGGTTCGCGCAGGTGTCAGTAATCTTTGGTCCGCAGCGAGCTCGCCCACCTATCACCTTCCATTCGTGCCCGGGCCGGCAGTCGGCGACCGTGATTGGAACCTCCGGAAGGGTGATCAGCTCTGCTTGCGCAGAGCCGATCATGGAGAGAGCGGCGGCGGCCGCGAGTGTAAGTTGCAATAGACGAGGGTTCACGACAGCTCCGGGATGCAAGTGTTGACGACGGCAAAGGATCGTGACGCTCGCCCCGATCCTGAATGCAGTATGCGGAAGGGAAATCGGTCACCCGGGTCCGAAAGCGGGTCCTTTGGTGTAGGGATTCCGCGGCTACGCTCAGGTGTAAATCTGGAAGTATCTTCGTTCCCCTCTCATGGAGGAGATTGCTGCCAGCCATTAAGACCAAAGAACGCCGCGTGCTAGAGTTGCGCAGAAGAAAACGCGAGATAAATTGATGTCGTGCCTTAAAGCACGAACCAATTCCTAGAGGTCAATTCACCATGAAAAAGTCAATCGTATTTTCGCTAGTCATGTCTGTCTTCGTTAGCCTGTCTGGGTGCGGTGGTGGTGGTGACAACTCAACGGGCAACGGCGGCCAACCGTCGTCGGGCACGCCTACGACGCCGACGTCCCCAACGCCTACTACCCCAGCGACGCCGGCAGTTCCCGCCTCGGTCGCGCCGGCAACCAGCGTCCCGGCACCAACCTATGCCGCCACCGATGAGCGCTCGAAGCTGTTCGCGACGCTCAATGCCTACCGGGTTCAAATGGGCGTTGGAGCACTCGCACAAGACCGACTGCTCGACACTGCTGCACAAGCCCATGCTGATTATCTCAAGGCCAATGGGGCATTGCTTGCGCACGCGGAAGATCCCCTAAAGCCCGGCTATACCGGCACCGATCCGCGTGCCCGAGCAATGAAGGCGGGTGTACCTGCCACGACCTGGGTTGCCGAGAATATCGGGGGCGGCGGTTCCGCATCGTCATGCTTTCTGGGTTTAACCAACAGCGTCTACCATCTCCAATCGCTAACCAGTAACGCTGAGTCCATCGGACTGGGCTTCAACACCGATTGTGTGATTGAGCTGGGCACCTTTACCGGACAGACAGGCCTATCGATGAATAGCGGCACTCCCGTCGGGGGCGGCCAACAGATGGCGGCCAACGCCCTTGCATACTCACCGCTGGATGGCGAGATGGTCGACAAGGCCCTCGGTGGAGAATCTCCCCAACCTGCGCCCGACATCGCCAATCCCGGCCATCCAGTTATGGTCCGTGTTCGCGCAGATCTCATGAGCGATGTGCTGAGTGTCGCCTCGTTCACGCTGGTGGATGATAGCGGCGCTCCGGTTCCTGGCCGAATTTTGATTGCGCCGAATGCGAAGGCAGCGTCAGTGGGAGCAGCTGTGACCGACAGCTTGCTGAACCCCGCGGTGGCCTTCTTCCTCCCCCTGAAGCCGCTTGGCTCTGCCATCACCTACACGGCAACCTTTAGCGGCGCGCGCAACAGCGTGCCGATCAGCAAGAGCTGGTCGTTTAAGACATATCCCTAAATGACAGTTTGGGAGGCCCACTTCGGCGGGCCTTTTCAATTTCGCCGCACAACTATCCGATTTGCGAAATAAATATTCATTTCGCGCAGGATCAGATTCTGCATCCGTATCTCTATGCTAAAGAAGTCAATCGCTGTATTGTCCGTCTTCGCTGCTGGGTGCGCCGCTGGAGGTGGTGGCAAAAGCGCTGACACCGAAGGCCTGCGCGTTCCGCCAGAAGCCACGTCAGCGCCCACCTCAGCTTCCGATGCAACCATTCTGACATCTGCACCCGAGGGAAGCTACTCGGACTCCGACAGGCTAGCAACCTATAACTTTCTGAACGCTCAACGTACCAAATGCGGGTTCGGCGCACGAGCGCAGAATGCCGCGTTAGACAAGGCCGCGCAAGCCCATGCCGATTTTATTGCAGCCAATCTGGACGCGGGCCGATCGGATGCCTATGGTCATGCGGAGAATCCGTCGTATCCGGGCTATACAGGCACCCTTCCGCTCGACCGAGCCAACTCCCATTCCTACGGCGGTATTGGCGTCGGCGAGAACTTGGCGGCGGAATCTACCGCCCTGAAAGCCGCGGAGGTCCTGATGTCTGTGACCTATCACACCCTTGGAACGCTCGGCTTTGATCGTGAGATTGGAATCGGAAAATCCGAGAGGACTGTGTCTTTCGCCGTGCCGATCACCGTCCTCAAGGTTGGCATACGTTCGGCCGCTGATGTCCAGTATCTGGATTCCAGGGAGGTGGCGACTTTCCCGTGCGATGGCCAAGCCGGGGTAACGACAACCCATGGTGATGAGTCGCCCAACCCGCTTCCTGGTCGAAGCCTCACGACGAATCCCGCTGGACGAGCTATTGTCGCGGTCGTTAGAGCGCATCAGACGCTGACTGATTCCGAGTTCTCGATCGCACCGGCCGGCGGTACACAACTCAAGGCAACGCTACTCACGAACGCGACGGACCCGAACAAGATGCTTCCGGCCAGCGTCGCGGTGATCATGCCGGATGAGTCCCTGGTGGCCAAGACGACGTACACCGCGCAGCTGGTTGGCACGAACAACGGCCAACCGGTGAACAAAACCTGGAGATTCACGACTCAGTGAGCGACGGTTCTGCGTTTTGGAAGGCCCGCTTCGGCGGATCTCTTCAATTCGCCGCAGAAACAAACACGGCCCGCCGAAGCGGGCCGTGGTGCTACTAGGAGATACAGGCGTCGTCGGGTACCACCAGCGGGAGGCTTCCGGCTACCGACTCCACCACTACGCCACGATGGACGTAGAAGGTGCCGCGTGGCACAGCAGCACTTTTAGATTAGGCCACCTTTCCTGCTTGCAGTGCCGGTCATTGTGACGACGATGTAAAAGGATGCGCTGTTGCGACAGCTGGCGCGCGCACTTGATAGTCGGAGTTCAATGTTGTGTCGTGACGGTCTCGGATCCCGCCTAAGCTGTGGATACCGCACGGCTTTCGCGGCGGGCTTAGCGTCCTTCGTGACGCTTGATCGCGTAGCAGGTTACAACTGGGCGGTTGGTTGCATGCGACGCAGGGAATCCCTTCGTCATGTTGGTCCCAGGCCCGCTTCGGCGGGCCTTTCCTTTGGCGCGGCGCGTTGCGCTGCGAAAAGCAAACGTCGCCCATCTCTTTTGCGCCACCAATATATGGATAGCGCAGTATATTAATCCCCTCCAAAGCCAGAATAGAGATCGCATCAAATCGTCTATGCTAGATTCGTCGCCCCCCCCGTCTCGGTCGACACGCTATTAAGTCGCCGATCCTAGGACGGCGACTTTTTTTGTTAGTTCGCCCAGCGTCAAATGCAACATGTCGCCCTCGGTCCCCAGAACTGGCTCCTTAACCTCGCGTGCAAGGAGCGAAGGCGGGTCAAGGTGTATCTGGTCTCCGGCGTCGGGTTAGCTGGCTCAATCGATTCGTTCGACAACTTTGTTGTGCTGCCAAACACAACTCGCGGCATGCACGCAATCTACAAGCACGCCATCGCGTCCGTCCAGTTTGACGACCCTGGCTAACTGGCGAGCAGGAGCGCCGAGTGCGATCCCAAGGTGCCGATCGTGGTCGTGTGAAAGCGCCGTCCCATACGAAGCTGATGACGGCTAGGCGGCATCAAATTATCTCGATTACGCAAAGTTTGAAGGATTTGCGTGCCTTTAAAGTTACGCCGCTTGCAAGGCCTTGCGTTGCGGACAATAGTTTCTATCCACCCCCAAAGCAAAATCGACATGCAACCAGATAGCCAGCCGGTTCGAATCTCGCTCGAGGAATTGAGATCGTTCGCCTCGTCGCTAACCGACGGCTCTCTGCTCAAGCACGCAACCTTGCACGTCATCGCCGAGCAAGAGGATCGTCGGCGCCGGCAGGAAGCGAAAGCGTTGGAGCTGCTCATGCAGCCCGACTAAGCGGGCAAGACGTGCCGCGAGGACTCTCGCAGTAGTGGAATCGACTATGCTATTTGCAGCTGCTACCGCATGCACACTCGTACTTCTCATCGCACTTGTTGGCGTGGTCCGTTGGATCGTGGAGAACGACCCGATCCTGCGCGACGACTGAGGGGCTGCAGGATTGGCGATAGGTCCCCGCGCAACTTCGTCGCCCACCGAATTGCGCGGGGGTCTTTAACGAGGCCTATCGCTGGAAGATTGGCGAGATCGATGTCGCGCCGACCATCCGCTTCAAACTTCATTGAGCTGGCCGAGCAAGCTCGGCTCGCCCGACAAACTGCGGGGTACGCAGACCATGCCCATGGATGCGGGGTTCTGCTCCGGTTGCGAAGGCACGGGACAGGCGGACAATTTCGCTAAGTCACTGTCCCAACCGAGGAAATTCTCCGATGCACTCCGACGATCTATCGAAGCTGTTCCAGCGCATTGGCGGCAACCCCCAAGACTATCGCCAAATCGTGCGTGAGGATTCGATCCTGCAGGCGCGTGAGCGCTGGCCGCTGTTGGCCTCAATCGGCGCGGAGCTACGGGACGAGCTGCCGCCGATTCTAAGCGGCGGCGCCGGCGTACCGGATGTGCCCGCCTCGCATGTGCCCTCATGGCGGGTGCAGAGCACCCGGCCTGCCGCTACTGACCTACACCGGCAGCCGTCGCCGGCGCCAGTCCCGGCGGCCGAGCCGCATCCCGCAGCGCCCCGCTTTCCCGCCGCCCCGAAGGTTGCGCCACCGGCGGCACCGGTACCGCCACCTCCCACCGACCCGGCGGCCGTCTTTGCCCGCCTGGACGGCCGCGGGAAGCCGCCGGGCATCCCTGCGCAGGCACCAAGCCGCAACTCCTTCCTCGATAGGCTGAAGCGCTAACTCTCCCAGTCCTCGACGCGCAGACCTGCCACCCGTTGAAATTCGCGGGTATTGTGGGTGATCAGGGTCAGCGCCCGGGCTCGGGCTTGTCCAGCTGTCAGTACGTCATAGGGACCAGTGGGCGTGCCAACAGCAGCTAGCGCCGCCCGCAGTTCACCTGCGTGGCGAGCATCTTCCCGGTCGAAATCCAGCACCTCGAATTACAGCCCTTCGACTCGAGCCAGGTTCTCCGCAGTGCGATAGCCTTTAAAGGCACCATAGAACAGTTCGTTCGCCACGATGGAAGGGATTCCGAAATCTCGCGGCTGGTGTTGCCTCAACCGGCCGAGAAACCCGGGATGCCCCGAAGGAGGGCGATGACGGCATTGCTGTCAAGCAGGAATTTCATTTAAAGAAGTCCAGTGCCGGGCGATCCTGCTCAGCCGGCTGCTCAGTTGCCGCCTGCGCGAATTCCTCATCTAGCGGTCCAACGACCTGATCGAGCCACGCCCAATCCTGAACCAGTGGTTCAAGGATGACGGAATTGCCGTGGCGGCGAATGCGCACCTCGTTTGTCTCAAAACGAAAGTCTTTCGGCAGCCGCACAGCTTGCGAACGTCCGGACCAGAAGATCTTTGCGGTATCCATGCGTCACTCCATTCGATTGAGATATAGCAAAAATATATATCAACGGGCCGCGCAACGCATCGTCCCAGCAGACGAGCCGTGTCCCGCACCACCCCGCTTCCCCGTCGCCCCGACGGTTGCCCCGCCAGCGGCACCCGTACCGCCCCCTCCCAGCGAGCTGGCGACCGTCTTTGCTCGCCTGGACGGCCGCGGCAAGCCGTCAGGCATCCCTGCGCAGGCACCAGGCGCAACTCCTTCCTCGACAGACTCGTGCCGCCAGCGTCGAGAGGGCAAACCGGAGTATCACAGAGGACCCTGCTGTCATGGGAGGCGTCCCTGTCTTTGCTGGCACGCGAGTTCCGATTGAGATTGTGACCAGTTCGAAAGCTGCGGGGATTGGCGATGACCGTCTTCGCGAGGCCTACTCATTCCTAACGTCAGAGTTGATTCAAGACGCTGAGGTCTATCAGCAAGTTCATCCAAGGCACGGCCGGCCTCGCAAACTCGCGGATGCCAATCCAACCTGGAAGGTTCAGAGCGAGCAACTGATACTCCATTCTTGCTCAGAAGTATCTATACTTTATCGCCATGAGAAAGGTTTATCGGATCAACGAATTCGCAAAGCGCATCGGACGGGCTCCCAGTACGGTGCGCCGCTGGGAGCGCGAAGG
>NZ_JBIUHC010000234.1:0-11065 GCF_044627735.1 Cupriavidus sp. CuC1
ATCCGATGCCCCCCCCAACGCCAATGACCTGACGGAGCAGTATTCCCAAGTCAACATGGGTTCTGCTGACGGATACGTTTCGTTCTATAAACAGTGGCGCGTTGGGTCGGCCGTAATTGTGACCTAGCTAGTTGATTGAGGCTATGAACTGGCCGAACCAGATGAGTCCTTGCGGCCAAAGACCAAGCTTTGCCGCCGACCCGATATGCCCTTGAGCACCGACGTCGATGAGGGGTGAGCCCCAAGCGGAGGCGAAGGCTTCGGCGCGGTCGAAGTCGACTCGGTCGTCGTTACGGCTGGCGAGGACGACGGATGGGAACGGGAGCTGCTTCATGATGATGGGCTCGAAGCCGCGCGCAGGATACTCCGGCGTTTGCACAAGTCGGTCTATATCAGACGGTGCGACTAGGAATGCTCCCGCCACAACCGTAGTATCTGCTTGGTGCGACCAGCGCGTAACTAGCGCGGTCCCCAAACTATGCGCGACAAGGAGGACAGGTCGATTGCAGGAGTTGACCGCCTCCGAGAGGCGAAACGACCACTCAGAGTAGACGGGCACGTCCCAATCGTTCTGCTCCACACGGCGCATATTGGCGAAGGCCGCTTCCCAGTGCGTTTGCCAGTGGTCGGGTCCAGAATTGTGGGAGCCAGGGAGGACCAGAATGTCGAAGTCGTTGATATCACGCATCAGAATGCTCGGGTTGATACGGATTAGCACTCGTACGTTTGCGTCACCAAAAAATGCAGTGCTCCTGTGGCAGAGGAGTCGGCTGAATGTTACCCATATCCGTGTCGGCAGACGGACGACGTTAGGCGTAGCAATGGTCGGTGGTCCGGTGACAATGTACTCCGGTTTCAATCATCATCACCATCGTGCCAGCGATGCCATTCGCGGTGACGCTCTCTCCACTCGCGCTCTCGCCAGCGTTGCTCACGCCATTGGCGTTCCCGCCATGCACGCTCGCGCCAGTCGTCGTAGTATCCAGGCGCAACCACTACAGGTTGCGACTCCACGACTGGCGGCGGAGCGTAGACGGGAGCGGGGGCATACACGGGCGCGGCTATGAAAGGCAGCGGGACGCCGATGCTGACACCAACATTCACATGAGCCTGTGCGCCGGCAGATGCAACGGCGGCGACCGCCGCCAGGATGGCCAGCGACAAAATCTGTCTCATGGTTACATATCCTCTGTGAATACTGCCTACCCGAAAGGACCCCAGCCTCAGAAGGCCTGGCGTGAAAAGTCAGAGGCAGTTATCAACAGAAACGAGAGGAGTGGAATGCTCGTTGACGGAGACATCCCAGGATTTTGTATCCAAATCTGTCTTCATGGAGTTGATTCCGAGGGTGTGTCGCCTGGAACGGCAATGGACGACAGGCCATGGCGGCCAGCGGGGAAAGCTTGCACGCAGGATGCCGCCGTTCACCGCCGCCGCAGACAGCCAATATGAGCGTCCGTCTGAAGACTTGGGACGTGGCCGTGTCAGCTGCACGAGCGCACTGCTGCGTTTTCGTTGGGCAAATGATGGTGCCATATGAGCAGAGCACATCGCCGTCTCCCAGGGCTTTGGATTGAGCGCGACATATGGATATCAGGCTGTCACACGCCAGTCACTTGCAGGCCTTAGTTTGGCCGCCATCTGCAGAGAGAGTATGCGATGGAAGGTCTTTTGGGGCAGTTGGAAAAAACAGATAGTGGTCGCCATGAAGTGGCAGCACGGTCGGCAGCACTCGATGGTCGACACCGTGCGCTCCTCATTATGGTAGATGGCCGGGCCAGTTCGGGGGAAATTCTTGCGCGTGCCAAGCAGCTCGGACTCGATGTGAAGGCCGTGTTCCAGCTGCTGCACCCGGGATTCATCCGAAAGGTCGGCGAGCCCGATGACGAGGCTGCTGTTCAGTCGTTTGCGGAAATGCCGCCAATGTCTGCGAAGTCAGAAGTGGTCCGCCAAAGGCGGTCACTCGCCACGTCCAGGACGTATCTGATGGACGCAATGGCTCTAACCGTTCGGTACAATGGACCACCGCGTCAGGATGTGACTCATTGAAGCAACGGACCCAACTTCCGTCGAGCAGGTATTCGGGGAATTCCTTGAGATACTGCGGGAGATTTCCACGTCGTCAATGGCGGAAATGAGTGACTTGCTCCTACCCAACGTCGCTTACCAAGAAGAAAGCATGCCCATCGGAGCTGTAGAACACATCATGCATATCGGGCCCGTTGCACCTGTTGATGAGCAACCGCAACTCACGCTCGAACGCTGGCGGGTATACGAGACAAGTCATGGCGACCGCCATTTTATCGGGTACTGCGTTGAGGCGCGCGATAGCCGCGTGACTACCCCCATCCTGTCATTCGATGCCGGTGCGAAAACTGGAGTGACAGCTAGCGGGCGGCGATATCTACTGACAGGCTGGCCCTGCTTCGATAGTGACGCTGAACGCGTCTGGTCGTTCTATGCCTCACACAATGGCGTCACAGAGACGAAGGATGTCAGCGTGGAATACCTGTCGCAGGAAGCTCATCAGGATTGACGCAAAGGTGTTCGTGTCAATCCTCCGCAGCCATAGGCTGCTAGCGAGTGTGCATTCGGGCGTCGTGTCCTAGGTGGCTCACCTATGTTGTAGGCTATCCTTCCGTCAACCAATGCGAGGCCAAGGCCACGGGAAGCAGTGGCGGCGAGAAGTGGAAACCTTGAGCGAATTGGTAGCCCATGTCGGCCAATATTTTCCGCTGGCCCTCCGTCTCTACTCCCTCAGCTAGCATCGTTAAGTGGAGACTGCTCCCCAGCGCGGAGATGCCTCTGCAGAGGGAGCGACTATCGCTGTCGTGCTCCAGGTCCTTCACAAAGGAAGCGTCGATTTTCAGGCAGTCAAAGGGCAGCTTCGTCAGATAGGCCATATTGGAATAGCCTGTCCCAAAATCGTCGAGCGCCAGTCCGAATCCATATCCTTTGAGGCGACCAAGCACCGCCTGCGACTGGCGGGGGTCTGTCATCACAGCAGATTCGGTGAGCTCGAACTGTATCAACGAAGGGGCGTGCCCATGCTGCTGGATGCAGCGCAGCGCTTGCTCAGGGAAATCCTGGTCCAACAGTTGCTTCGCCGACAAGTTCACCGCGACGACCGGCGCCCTCCAGCCTTGTTGCTGCCAGTCCGTAATTTGCCGGCAAACTTCCTTGAGGCTCCAGATGCCGAGTGTCTGAATGAGACTGGAGCTTTCTGCTATCGGTATGAACTCCGAAGGGGTGACTGTTCCAAACTCTGGCGATTCCCACCGGCACAGCGCTTCTACGCCGACTAGTGCGCCTGTGTCGAGGCGAACCTGTGGCTGGTACACAAGGTGAAGCTCCGTCGTGCGGTCCAATGCCTTTTGCAGTGCTGACTCCAGCCGGAGCCGGCGCACGGCGGTATCTCCAAGGTTGTGGCTGTAAAACTGCAACAGATTTTCCCCGCGCACGCTCGCGCTGTCGAGTGCCTGGCTGCTGTGAGTCACAAGTTCGTCGGCCGTCGTGCCATCCGAAGGAGACGTGCTCATGCCGATATTCACGGCAATATAGAATTCTTGCCCGTCGAGCGTAATGGGGCGCCGGAAAGCGGCGAACAGCTCCTCAGCCAAGCGCAGAATTGTATGGTCTCCAACATTGTCCAAAAAGAAGCAGAACGTATCGCCGTCGAGTCGAGCCAAAGACGGCAGGTCCGCGAGGATGCGCAGCCGGTAGGCCACAACCTCAAGCAGGGCGTCGGCAGTGTGCTGACCCAGTGTCTCGCTAATCTTGCGAAGGCGAGGCATGCCGACCGTCACTACTGCCAACTTACTGGCCGACTGGGGCTGGCGAAGCAGCGCCATGTCAAGTTCCCACGTGAAGCCTTCGCGATTCAGGAAGCCCGTCACGGCATCCCGAATCTTCATGCTGCGTACCTGCTCGCGCTGCACGTTCAGGCTTTGACGCAGATTGCTACGCTGTTGAGCCACGATAAACAGGCTGCCTGCAACCGTGGTCACCAGGAATTGCGCCAGCGGCATGACAACGTCGATGGCAACGACGCCGCTCGCCATTTCTGCCAGAAGGAGTGCCCCCCATTGGGTCAATGTTGTCCACAATCCACTAGCAACCAATCCCACACCGGACATCGGTGCCTTCGCGGGGAAGTACTTTGGCAAGCAACGAGGCAGGACCTGTAGGCCAGCATATGTCACGAGGAGCGCAGCGACGCCTGTTGCCGCGCCGATGCCGCCAATCCAGAAACGCATGACGACGCCCACCGACAACGCGACTAACGCAGGAACGGCGCCACCGAATAGCACGGCCAGCGTCAGAACCGTGCCGCGCATATCGGCAATGACGCCAGGCGCGTACGCGACTGTGGTGACTAGTGTGACCCACATGGCCAATCCGAAGAGAATGGCCATGTGAACTTGGGCTCCTCTGGGATTCGGTAGCCAGGTCCGCAGCGCTATATAGGCGGCGGTCAGGCCAATCGGCGTCAGGGCAGAGAGCAGCACCTTCGGGATGTATTCCAAGTCCACCTTTGGCGTGAAGAATCGGTAGGCCGAGTGGCCAGCACGGAAGTTATTGCAAGTAGGACGCTATATTCGACTAGCGGGCTGAGCCACGGGAGAAGCACCCCCGTCTTAGTGGAAAATGTCAAGTATTTTTAGAACTTGCTTGGCGCGCGTGGCGCCTTCCTTCATTGATAGCCGCATGGATTTTTCCGTGAAGGGAGTCTCTTTCGGCCAACCTACCTGAAGCCCAAGTATGAAGTATAGGAAGGCAACTTCACTCCGCTCAAGAACCGGCTCTCGATGTAGTGCGTGAAGAGTGTAGAGTGACCACGCCTGAGCCAGCCATGTCGGCGGGAACTGCAGTTCTGGAAATACCTCCTTGATATTTGCCGCCACGCTGCCATCGAACTCGGGATTGGCTTCCCCCATGCGTTCCTGTAGCCAGGGGAAGTCTAGAAAATCCAGCTTGTTAAAGCCGAACAGGAGTCGGTCAACTTCCTCAGTGTGTATCATAATATTTAGGCCCGATTTTGCGAAAAATCGAAGCCTTGATAAAAGAATTGCCTTCTTTAGAGGTGAAATATTCGGTCGTCCGACTGTGATAGCCACGCAACGACATCCGGTACCTAGTTCTGCGTTGTCCCTGGAGAAATCCGGGGCTATCCTCCGCATGGGGCGCTGCTGTATCCAAGGTCGAAAGAGGCAGGGAGAGGCGGGCAAATCTAGTCATCTTGTCAGCTTTACCGGTGCTCAAGTAAAGCACATTGATTTTGGTCGATTCGTTCCAAAATGGTGCAAAAAATTACACTGCAATGCACATAACGAGGTTGTCAACGACAGGGGATAGCTGACGCTCGGTGTAACCCGCTTTGGCCAGCACCCGTAGTCCAGCGATACCCGTAATTAGCGTCATCGCGCTTGCGGCCGGGTCTGCATCTCTCTTAAGTTGCGCAGATTGCCGGCCGGCAATAAAAAGGGACTCAAACGCTGTCTTGATAGATTGGAACCCATCCCAGACTGCTCGACGCACTTCGGGGTCATGCAAGCACAACTCTATTGAAGTATTTACTAGCAGACATCCACGACCACCATCATTGTCCTTTACGATGTCCAACAGAAGCCTACGAAGGTGTTCCCGCAACTTCGGCGCGTCGGATGCTTCTCGAATGGCACGGACCTTTGCTTTTGCGTAGGCGTCGATGGCTTCCAGAAGCAACTGCCGCTTTGACCCGAAGGTATTGTAAAGGGATGATTTTGATAGCCCCATTTCGTCTGCGAGGGTGTTCGCAGGCAGGGCTTCATAGCCATAACGCCAGAAGGCGTCTACAGCTCGCATCAAGACCTCCTCTCGGTCGAATTCTAGGGGCCGTGCCATGTTGCTCGGAGTCTGGTAGGGACGATTTACGTCATGGGGTGATGTCTTGATTGTGCAGACATTTGAGGGCGGAAGCAAGCATCAATTGCTGCACCGCGCTGATGCAGCGCTTGGATACGCTCGAGAAGGTTTGAACGCCTGGGGATGGAGCGTCGCGGCTATGGACTAAATTAACGCGTTAAGTTTTGCACTAGGGACGGCCAGCAAAGACCAGTGCGCCATTTCTTTAGCCTTAAGTTTTTTCGGCCAACTGACCACTCTATTTGGCACCTTCGCTACCCCGCTTTAGTGGGGTGGGTCGGATGGTATGCGACGTTTTCTGGAACGCGAAGGGCAGGAGTGTCTGTTGGCAATTAGCCCGAACTATAGCGCTAACAAGGCCGGGGTATCGAGCACGCAATGCTGGCCGAACCCTGAATGTTATATATGTCTCCTCGTTTTGGACTATAGCCATTGCGAGGAGCATCGATAGAGAATTAGCTACCGCCAAAAGCTATAGAGCCAATGAGCCGACAAGTGCTCAGATATGCCGGGCAATGGCGGGAGCTAGCTGCTACCGACCATGCTGGCAGCACGGATTGCCAGTGGCGCAGGCGTTGACGGGGCAAACGGGGAGCATCATGAATGACAACATCGAGTCACCAGCCGTGTGGCAGGTGGATGGGGAGAACCGTCAGTCGACAGGCTGGAGGGACAGTATTATTACCGCAGACCAGGCGCCGGGGGAGGCGACACGCATCCAGGACGGCATACAATGCAGCCTGAAGCTACAGAGGGAGGTGCGTGCGCTGCGGGAGGAATTGAAGAAGGCACAGGCCGATGCTCTTCGCTATCAGGGCTTGCATGCGCGTGTGGTGGCTGCCACGCGACAACTTGAAAACGACCACGCGGCAGAGACTCATCGCCTGCGAGCAGAGATTGGCCAGTTCCTCGTGCGCCACCGTGTCTATAAGGTACTGAGCGAGCATTACGCGCTGGCCGCCTTGCGTTTCAGCGCCAAGACGCTGGCCGAACATCGAGACCGAGTGCTCCAGCACGTCCTTTTCCATAAACGCAAAGGGCGACCGCTCTCCGAGATTGGTGCTGGCGAGGTAATATCCAAGCTGCTTTAGGAGAGGCTAGCGGTTTTATGGCGGGAGCCGAACAGATTTGATGGTGCTCGGATTGAAGAATCAGGTCCAATCAAATGCGCAACTCGACAGTGCTAGCCAAATTTGGCTGCTTGGAAAACTGCCAGCCCGCTGCTAGTGCCGCCAGTGTGTTCCCCCATAACTTCAACACGAAGCGGCCGAAGGGGCGGGCCCCAAAAGAATAAACTCAATATCTACGTTTACCAAAAACTTCTGCTCCAGAAAGAGTCTCGTAAAAATATTAATTTATAAATCGTAGAGTTCTTGTCGGCCAACGCCTTGCGCCAGTGTGTCGTTTGAGGAGGGGCGGGGGAGCAAGCGAGTCACAATAACCACTCGGTCGACTTTGTCGAAGGTTGCATTAGCCTTTTGACGTCCTCTCCCTGCCTCGCCTTTGGCGCTGGCAGAGCCGGAGGGCAAGGGGATTCCTCCCGCAATGCTACCCTATCAGTCTCCCCCTTCCAGCAACGCGGACAGGTCGGCTGACTCAAGCGGCTTGGAGAAGAAATATCCCTGTCCGACATCACAACCCATGGATTTCAAGTGCGCGACGTGACTCGGGCTCTCGGTGCCCTCTGCGACGACCTCGATGCCGAGATTGCGGGCCAGGCTCATGATGGTCTGCACCATCTGCAAGCCCTCTTCACCACGGTCGAGCTGGGAGACAAAGGAGCGGTCAATCTTCAGAATGTCCAGGGGGAAGCGGTGCAGGTAACCAAGGGAGGAGTATCCCGTGCCGAAGTCGTCAATGCTAATGCGTACCCCACGTTCACGAAGCTGCGTGAGCACGGCGACGGTTCGTTCCGAATCCACCATGGTCACGCTTTCGGTAATCTCTAGCCTGACAGTTTCCGGACGGATGCCGGTGTCGGATAGAACCTTGGCTACCTGTTGGACAAAGTCGTGCTGGGCGAATTGGCGGGCGGAGACGTTGACGCTGACGGTCAACGCTGGTGTTCGCGGAAACTCCTTGTGCCAGCGGGCCATGGTTGTGCAAGCCTCCCGCAGCACCCACATGCCGAGGAATAGAATCATGCCGGTATCCTCGGCCACCTCGATGAAATCGATGGGATAGACCAGCTCCGATTCTGATTTTCGCCAGCGTACCAGGGCCTCCACGCCGACAATCTCCTCGCTCTCCAAGGTGACGATGGGTTGGTAGTGCAGGACGAACTCACCCTTTTGCAAGGCGCGCCGCAAGCTGGTTTCCAACGCGAGGCGACTCACGGCCCGCTCGTGCATCGTGTGGTCGTAGATTTCGTAACGACCCTTACCCAGTGTCTTGGCCCGGTACATCGCCAGGTCCGCGTGGCGGAGAATCTCCTCGGCCGATTCGTAGCCCAAGCTACTGGCGGCGATACCAATGCTGGCGCTGACATAGAGCTGCTCGCCTTCTATCAGGAACGGTTGCTCAAGCGCGCGCATCAAACGCTCGGCGATGCGTACCGCGTCATTTACGTCCGCAATACTGTCTAGCAGAATCGTGAATTCATCGCCGCCCATCCGGGCCAGCGTATCGTCTTCACGCGGGCAAGCTCCCAAGCGAGCTGCCACTTGGATGATGAGGGTGTCACCGGCGAGATGGCCGAGGCTATCGTTGACCAGCTTGAAGCGGTCAAGGTCGATGAAGAGCGCCGCAAAGACGAGCCCACGATGTCGATGGCTGCGCGCGACTGCACGAGCTAACCGGTCCGCAAACAGGGCGCGATTGGGCAGGCCGGTGAGTGGGTCGTGGAAGGCATCATGAATCAATTGGTCTTCGGCACGCTTGCGTTCGACCACCCGACCCAGTTGGGTGCCGATTTGCGCCATCAGATGCAGCAGCGTTTCATCGGCTCCAGCACGCGGTCGGCAAAGAACTCCAGGACTGCCGTCACTTCAGTCCCCAGCAGCACCGGAAAGGCAAGCGCCGCCTTCAGGCTGGCTCGCTCCGCCGCGCCAGCCCGAGGAAAATCCGGGTCGAGAGTAAAGTCCACTACCCAAGCCGGGGCTGAGCTCGCGAGCACCTTGCCCGGCAGACCGACGCCGGAGCGGAAATCCATGGCCTCCGTGACCTGGTAGAAATCATGTAAACGCTCGCCGTCCACACCGTGCCAGATGGAAGTCGAGAGTAGGCCCGGTTCGCCCTCGGCGCCATCCGCCACGTACGCGTGGCCAACCTGCCAGCCAGTGAACTGACAAACCGTGCGCACGGCAAACTGTAGCGCGTCGGCGACAGAAATCGCCTGGTTGGCGGCGTCGGCGATGGCCCCCAATAACTTGAGTTGCTGTTGTTTCTCGTAGAGCTCGCGAAGCCCTTTCTCAGCAATAGCTTCCGCTGCAATACGTGACTCGCGCTCACGCTGGAGCCGCCGCCGGAGTTTCTCGGTCTCCGCCTCGAGTTGCTGAACCTTGTCCATGGTTACTCAGATGGGCTTCGCGCCAAGGAAGGTAATGCGACACAGGCAGCCGGGGTCACCCTGATGCATGCACTGAAGATGGTCAAAACGCAGCGTCTCACCAAAGTGGTCAGCCGACGACGACTGGACGCTTGAGGACGCTGGTTACCCGCTCGCGCTTGAGGCGTGAGCAGAACTCTTCGAAGTAGCTCTCCATACTTCCCCGCTTGGCTCGTGACTTCACGACTTCGATTTGTGCGATGCGACCGCCTCCGAACAGCAAAGAGAAGTCGCTCGCCCTGTCCCCTTCGTTCCAGTCTTGCAAAAAAAAGCCGAGCCGTTGCGCAATGGAGTCCCAACAGGTCCTCTGTGACCTGGCGTGCAAAATGCGTCTTAGCGACCGTGCGACTCCGCACAGGCAGTCGGAAGCTGCTCATGGGTCGCAAAAAAAAGAACCCGCGCTGCCGGGGTGGTAGCGCGGGTGAAAATGCGAGCTGCCAGCGAATGGCAGTCAGAATTAGAATTTATTCATATCGGAAATTCAAGAGGATTTTGGCGTTCATGCATGTCTGCAATGTCATCTAGCCAAATGGTCTACCTCCTGTGTACACAGCCAGCACTTACTCTGTCATGGCGTGATGTAGTCGCGGGTTGTGATGCCGCTTGAGTTAGTGAGGTGGGTGACCCGTCAGCGAGCCCTGCGATGGCAGGACGGAAATCTTGCAAGCCCAATTGGCATTCTTGTCAATGTAGCCGGAGAGGTCGGCCGCTCGGCCGCGACGAACTCGCGATATCGTGACCGCAGGCAAGCCGTTAGCAGTCATGCTTCGAATTTGGTCGGCCATCTTCGCTGCAGTTACCCGCCCGCAGGACGTACCGAGACAGGCCGTAGCTGTCGTTCCGCCATTTCACATAGGCCAGGCAGAGCCGTGGCTTTCTTGTTGGGGGAGGCATGTGGTCGCCGTCATCCAGGTGCGCAGCTATTCCAGACCTGCTAGGGTTTTCCCATCCATGTGATTGATGGATGACTCAACGCAGATGAGGTAGTGTGAGAATTGCCGCAGTCTCCAGGTTGTTTCCAACTTTCCGTTCGCTCGTGAAGAGAGGAGATACTTAGATGGCACGAGACCTGCAGATACGCCCCGCGCAGGAGGCCGATTGGCGAGCCATTTCCCAAGTGCTCGATAGTTGCGGGTTGCCCAGCGACGACGTGGACCTGTCATCGAGCTTCTTTCATATCGCTGTGCTGGATGAAGAGGTCGTAGGCTGCGCCTGCGCTGAGCAGTACGGCCAGACTGCTGTTGTCCGGTCTGTGGCAGTTCTGCAGGAACACCGCGACCCCCGAGTCGCCACCCGCCTCGTCGGCGCTGTGCTAGCGCGAGCTTGCGCGGAGGGATGCACGAAGGCTGTAGTCGTTATGGCAGACGAACATAGGCCCTTTGGGCAAATTCACTCTTTGCTCACCGCGACGGATTCCATGCCGGAAGAGGTAAAGTTGTCGAAAGGACTTCTTCGCCGATTTGGCGCCACGGGTAATGATATGTGCCGACGGCTGGACTGAGGCAGCCGTCAATTCCGGCCCAAGGAACGCAGCGGTCTAGCCCTACTTTCGCAAAGCAAGGCGCTGGATCGGAGCTCTTGGCCCGTAAATCATGGACTGAATGGGCTCGGACG
>NZ_JBIUHC010000235.1:0-11061 GCF_044627735.1 Cupriavidus sp. CuC1
ATCCTCCCAGTCTCGATCGCCCCCGGCAAAATCGGCCGTGGAGACGTGACGACTCCGGTTAAATGGATACCCCACACCGTGATTCTCGCAATCCAACTTGACAGTCGATAGTTCGACGTATAGCCTTGATTGCAGTCGCAATTAAGGTTGGAAGACCTTGCCATGTTTGACACAGTAGCTAACACCGCTACTCGAGCGAAGGAGAAAGCACATGAAGGCCCTGGTCATCGAACACAACGGCGAACCGTCGGCAGTAGTCTGCTTGCGTGATTTGCCCGAACCCATGCCTGGGCCAACGGAAGTCCGCGTGAGGATGCTCCTGGCGCCCGTGCACCCGTCCGACTTGCACATCATCCGTGGACGTTTCGCCCCTCAGCGTCAGCCAAAACTGCCCGCTTCGCCCGGGTCCGAGGGCGTCGGAATCATCGATGCCGTGGGCAGCGACGTGCCGCGCACGCGGGTCGGAGAGCGCGTCGTCTTGCTGGATGTGCCCGGGACCTGGCGAGAGCTAGTCATCAGTCCGGCCGACCGCGCGATAACTGTACCGGCGGCGGTCTCCGACGAGGACGCCGCACAGGCCCTGATCAACCCGATGACGGCATGGGCAATGACAATGGTGGAGCACCAGCTTGGACGCGGCGACTGGCTTGTCCAGAGCGCGGCCGGCTCGACGGTCGGTCGCTTCGTTCTGCAGATCGCGAAAGCGCAGGGATTCCGCACCATCAACTTGGTACGCCGTGAAGAGCAGGTCGCCGAAATCCGGGAACTCGGCGGTGACTTCGTGCTGTGCACCGCGGACGAAAGCTGGCCCGAGCAACTGAAGAAGGCCACCGGCGGCAATGGCATCGTGAGGGCGATCGACTGCGTTGCCGGCCGCACCGGCGCCACGCTTGCGCGTCAGTTGGCCCAGAACGGATGCCTGCTCGTCTATGGAGCCCTGTCGTCGCACCGCCAGTCCGACCCGGCAGCCTTCGAGATGCCGGTGTTCGCCCCGGCGCTGGTCTACTCAAGTGCCGAGGTGCGCGGCTGGTTCATCTACTCATGGCTCGCACGCCAGGGGGTAAGTGAAGGTAGCCGGATGTTGCGCAGTCTGCTCGATCTTATAGCCGAGGGCCGCATGAAGCCGCCGGCGGCGCGCCGCTACCACGTCGATGACGCACTCGAAGCCTTCACGGCCGCGGAGCGCGCCGGAGACAACGCCAAACCGCTGCTGGCATTCGCGCAGGGCTGAGCTTCGCCTGTGTCGCCGTTATGCGCAGTCCCCGTTTTTGGAGAAGACCATGGTGTATGTAAAACGCGAGCAATCCGATGAAAACCGCGAAGTGCTGCTGGCCACGGCCAGCCGGCTGTTTCGCGAACGAGGCATCGATGGCGTGGGCGTCGCGGAAATCGCGCGTGAAGCCGGGCTGACGCACGGGGCGCTGTACGCACATTTCCGCTCGAAGGACGATCTGGCGACGGAAGCCTTTACGCAGGCCCTGGCGCTGAGCCGCGAAGCATTCCGGGGCGAGGGAACGCGCCGCAAGCGCAGCGTGTCGGGGTATCTCGACTATCTGCTTTCGCCCCTCAACCGCGACGAACCGGGCATGAGTTGTCCAATGACGGCGTCGGCGAGCGAAATCGGGCGGCACGGAAAGGACATCAGCGCGCGGTTCGCCAAAGGGTTTCAGGAGAAGGCGAGCGCATTCGAGGCCGTAATGGACGAAACGATTCCCGAGGCTGAACGGCGCCGCCTGGGGCTGGCCATCGTCGCCGCGGAAATCGGAGCTATGGCCGCCGCCCGGGCCGTCGCCAAAAGCGACCCTTCGTTGTCCGATGAAATATTGAAGGCGGTGCATGCCATGCTGGTGAAAGCATCGAAGGGGCGGTAAAGCAGCAGCTTATCGTCTGCATTGACGAACACTAAGCAACCATTAACCGTACTCCAAACTCAAGGAAACATCGTGTTGCAAGATCTGTCGCGCCGCCACTTCCTCGTATCCGCCGCCGCAGGCGCCGCAAGCCTCGCGCTTGCCGACATGGCCTCGGCCACGGCAGCATCCCCGCTTCCCACGCTGTCTGAAGTCCTCGCAGGAGATTCAGGCTCAATGACAATCGTGAACTACGCGACGTATGTTACGGACCGGGGCAGGGTGGACGCGTCCCGAGCCGAACATCAGGTTTACGCGGATGCGCTTCGCGAGCACGACCGGCTAGTGATGGGCGGTCCCCTGCTCGGCGATGGCGGGCGGCCCCGCGGCGTCCTGCTCGTTTATGAGGTGGCGTCGAAACAGCAAGCCGAGACCTTAGCGCAAAGCGATCCGTTCGTTCAGCAAGGTGCGATTGCGAACTATCGTCTGGCCGAGTGGAACGTGCTCGACAGGAACATAGAGTTGCTCGCTGCCGCGCTCGTCCCGGAGGATCGGCGTGCTCAGCCCAAGGAGCCTCGTGCATCTGGCGCTACGCCAGTCGCATCGGACGCGCATGTCGCGCGGCTCTACGTCAGTTACGTGAAATACGTTTCCGACTCGGCGCGTGTCGAGCGGGTGAGAGCGGCCCACCAATCGTATGCACAGGCGATTAAGGCGAACGGCGGGCTGGTCATGGCGGGTCCTTTTGCAGACGACTCGGGCGCAATGTTCATTTATCGGGCGCGGTCGAAAGATGAAGCGATGGCGCTGGTACAAATGGACCCATATCACGCTGAGGGTGTGTTCGAAACGTATGCACTCTCGGAGTGGCGGCTGTTCGGTTTGAATGCGGGATTGATCCAGAGCCGTTGAAGCGCATGCTACCCGGCATCGCCTACGCACGCGGGCAGCTGAAGAAGCTGGGCTGACGCTTACTCTATGGCCGCAGTGCGCGATGGATCAAAAGTGAGGTACTGGATTATTAAGACACGGGTGCGCTCCCGAAATGGCGCACAGATGAAAGCGTAATTCGATTTGCTCGCCTTGGTCCAGTCCGAGGGGTTCACTCCAACTGCTGTGCCAAAATTCGATCATGACCGGAGCGCATTACACAGTCCAGACGGCGCTCAGATGTCGTACTTGGCCACGCCCGGCAGGATCCGGCTCTTCGGCACCATGCCAAACGTCCCCACCAGCGCCTGGCGCGCGCCGTCGCCATTGCCCACGATGATCGGCGCCGCATAGTCCGGCCAGGTCTCGGGAGGATAGTCGAGGGGCGGCGGTTTACGTCACCTTCGGCAGCACTTCCCTGGCGCGCGCGGCGGTGAGGCGATGTTTCTCTTGGGCCCGCTCCCAGATTGGCGAGCGCAGGATCACTTCCCGGCTGGGACTCTTGAGGTGCGTGATGAAGACTGGTTTCTCGTCGGTATCGCACCAAGGCGTGAAGCACGTCCACACGTAGGCGCCCTGGTCGGGCAGGTCATCGCGCAGCACGAAGCGGCGGAACCAGCCGGTCAGGAACGTGGCATGGGCACCGCTGTCGGCGGTTTGCACTGGCGCGCCGAAGGGGTCCAGGATGTAGAGCGCCATCCTGAGCGGATCGGCATAAAGGTCCGGCGGGCCACCGCGAACGGCGTGGCGCAGGGCACGGGCCCAATTCTCTGGGGTGTCGGGAGGGTACACAGCGGACGGCAGCTCAGAGCCGGGGGAAGCGGGCGCGCAGCGGCGGCTTGACGGCGGGCCGGCCGACTCGGTATCGCAGGTGCTGGCCGTCGGCCTCGAAGGACAGAAAGTCCGGCACCCAGTTCAGGCGCTGCAGGTGGCGCGCCTCGATGCCGTGCACCGTCACTAGGTTGTCGCGCACCTCGATGAGCTGGCAACTCAGTCGCAGCTCTTCCACATCGCCTGGCAGGAATTGCGCCTCGAGAATGATCGACGTTGCCAT
The DNA here is from genome assembly GCF_044627735.1 of Cupriavidus sp. CuC1. NCBI lineage: Bacteria > Pseudomonadati > Pseudomonadota > Betaproteobacteria > Burkholderiales > Burkholderiaceae > Cupriavidus > Cupriavidus sp. CuC1. Next base: position 3,835 of record NZ_JBIUHC010000235.1, read on the forward strand.
GATCACCAGCATCGGTCAGGCGCCGCCGGATCTGGACGGGCCGATCCGGATTCCGTCGCGAGCATGGAACTCGACGCGTGGCTTGTAGCCGTAGGCACGCAAGCGGGCCAGGTCTTCACGGGCGGACGCTGGCGGCCGGGCGCCGCAACCGAGCAGGGCGGATGTCACCTCATAGGTGCCGCAGGTGGGACAGGAATACTTGAATCCTCGGCCGCCGCGCTGACGCGTGCGTTCAGCAGCGGCATGGCAGATGGGGCAGTCGGCAGGTTCGGGCTTCATCGTGGGGCCTGTGATTACTGTATGGATATACAGTATAGGATTCGTCCTAAGGCTGGTGTGGGTAGTTGAGTTAACTGTATGGATATACAGTGCTTTGGGCGTGCGGAAAAAGAGGCAAGTGCCGCACCTCACGCTCAGCCAGGGAAGTAAATCGAGGAATCGTTGGGAGGGGCGGGAGAGGCGGGTATTCCCACCGTGGGAATATGGTGGGAACAAAGCTCCGCTTTGAGGCGCACAAACAAAAGCAGCGACTTGGCTAAGTAAGTCGATGTTTTGTAAAGCGAATTCTTGGGGTGGCCGATGGTACTCGAACCCATGACGACAGGAATCACAAACCTGGAATCTTGCAAGCTATAGGGACGCAGGCTCCCCCCAAGTCTTGGTCCAGAGGACTATTCTTGGGTGGCGCCGCCACATCCAACCACTTCCAACGTGCGAAGCGGTCACCCTCATGCCGCAAGTGCGTGTAGCGCTTCTGGCTCTGCCAGCTTCTGTGCCCCGTCACGGCTGCCACGCGCGGAATGCTCAGGCCCATCTCGAACAGCCGGCTGGCTCCCTCGTGCCGCATGTCGCGCAGGTGCAGGTCGTCAATTTCTAGAAACTTGGCAGCCCGGGTGAAAGCGGCGCTCACCGCGTCGCTGTTGGCCGGGAAAATTCTGGCCTCGCGTTTGGGCTGGGCCTTAATGATGCGCACATCCAACGCGCTGCCCGCTTCTACTACCTGCAGCAGGCCTGCTTCGGCGGAAAGGTGGCCGGGCAAACGTTTGGCACCGCAACCACTACGCCGCCAGGCTTGAATCTCCTGCGGCTCGAGGAGAGTCTGTAGGCCACCCATCCACGGCTCGCCAATGCCTATGTCGAGCACCTTGATTGGGCGGAATGCATCCGGCGTTACGACCGGCCACACACGCTGTCTTACCTGGATCCGCCCTATTGGGGAAACTGAGGGCTATGGCGTCGACTTCCCGCTCGAACAATATGAGCGCATGGCGGAGGTGATGCGCCAGCTCAAGGGCAAGGCGATTGTCAGCCTGAACGACCATCCCGAGACCGCCGTATCTTTGCGGGTTTTGGTATCGAGACGTCGGACATTCAGTACACCGTCGGCGGCGGCAAGGGCGTGGCTAGGAGCGAGGTCATCATCTACAGCTGGGATCGACGAGCTGAGCCAGTCGGGCTGATCTGACTATCAAGCACCGCGGTTGAATCCGCGGACATCTCATGAAGGAGCGGCGGCGATGCGCGCAACGTCACAACGCGGATGTAGCTCCTAACGGAGCACGAAAAAAATGTCCGCAGCCTATCTAAAACCGAGGAGTTTCCCTAGATAGCCAGAAGAGGGCTTGAAGATCCGGAATGGGACGTATTGAATGCATTGGTCCGGCGCAAACAGGTAGCGCCTGGCGGTCAAAGATCTCATAGGAGGTTGCAACCTACGCCGCCGAGCGATAGCGGCCTCGATGCAATGGTTGCAATCTACGCTTCCCAGCTGCCGTTCAAAAAATATAAGAGGCAAAGATGCTGAGCCCCCATGAAGTAGCGACCCTTCTGCTAGTCCAGGGCGCTCCGGATCACACTGAACTGGATCGCGCGGACTTGGAAGCGCTCCGCGAGCACCAACTTGTCAACCTGGAAGAGATCGCTTCAGGGCGCGGACCCGGCATCACGCCCAAGGGCGGTGCTGTCCTTGAGGCTATCACTCGCATACGCTGAGGGTCGAGACTGCAAAAGCATCACTTTATCGGGCCGGACGGGGGGGGCTCAGCCGCGCGACACCGGCTGCCATAGGGCAGTCCGACTCACGCGTGGGGAGTTCATAAAAAAGCACCCGCTGCCGGGAAGGTGCGGGCGCAGAAGGAAATGCGGGCCGAATCCGCGTCGGCCCGACGGCATTTTAGTGAATTTATGTCCGAGAGAACATAACTCTTCGGAGTGGTACTTTCCAGGTTTCCTGCCGGGCATTCTCGTAGAGCCAGGCGCCATCCTCGACGTCAAGGGCGTAGAGCAGGCCGCGCGGCGAGTTGGCCCCAGAGGCGCAGCCATGGCTGATGCATGGCATACGCTTTGCGTTGCAACGCGTTGAAGGCAGACCTATCCTCGAAAAGAGGTCTTTGTGCTTCGCAACCGTGCCGGAGGCCCCTTATGAAACCCTTGATCCACCACTTCCATACCAACCCGCCTCATCACGGTGCGTGGTACTACTTGGCGATTGCGGTCTGGTTGCTGGTGCCGGCATTAGCTTACCTAGTGTGGGAGGCAATCTAGGCAGGCCTGTGAGGTGGAGGAATGTTGCAAGTAGTAAGCCCCATATACAAAAAGATCCCTATTGGTCACACTTGCCGGGTTGGCTGGCAGTCCTAGTTTTAAGGGGGTAGCCGCATCACAGCGGAGCTACATCATGTTGCGGGTATCGGTGCTGTTTCTAATTCTTCTGGCCTTGCGAGTGTTCTACTTGCATCGGCACGTTGCGGCCATGGTATTGGTTCGACGCGACTCTTCCGGATGGCTCACTCACGAGCTGCGTCGGCGCGTTTTATTGGTGGCAGTTCCCGGACATATTTCCACGTACCCCGTTCCGAGAGAAGAGCGCGTCCGCGTCGTTCGGCTTGCAGGACTGGTTCTATGGCACAAGGAACTCAGCATTGCGCTGCCGAACGAGGCATGTTCGCATCTGGGCGATATCTCTCCGCAGGAGTTCGATACCCGCTTTCCAAGCTGGCTGCAATTGGGTCCTCCAGGGCGCGGAGCTTAGCGCGGGGCTGCCATGCGGCGGTCTGAGTAGCACTTGAGAATGCGATGGACACGATCTGGATCGCATGCTCATAGGCTTGGGCTTGATGTTGCTCGCGTTGCACCAGTTGATCGAGTTGATGACGGATTACGAGGATGCCCCCAATCTTCGCATGCTGCTGGGCGCCGCCTCCACTGTGCCGCTGGTCGATGTTCTGTTGGCGGCCGGCTTGACTTGGGCCGCAAATTCGAACGTCGCGATCGTCCTGCTCGTCACGGCGCTTTGCGCGCAGAACGTGGTTCCGCCCAACACGGCTTTTGCGCTGGTGTTGGGTGCGAACCTAGGCACCGCGATCAATCCCGTGCTGCACGCGACTGCACCGAACGATCTGGTATCGAAGCGATTGGCGGTTGGCAATCTGTTCACGGCGCACGCACAGTTTGGAGAAGGCCTATTGCCGGCTAGATCACGCCGCCAGCCCCCATCTTCTGCCGCTTCTTGGCGTAATCGAGGACCGCCGCCTCGCCCCATCTGGCGAGCGAGGTTTCGCCGAGGTGCCGCTTCAGCATGTCGAGGGAACCGGCCTTACTGCGACCGATAGGGCGCAGCTTTCCCACTTCTTCCTCGTACTTCGTAATTAGTGCCCCGATGGTAAACTCGGTCAATCTCCGATCGTCGGCGAACCCTCCCTTCCGCACGTCGATTTCTACCTGCTGAGCCCAGCGTTCTGCCTGCGCCTTCCTCTCGAAGGTTCGGGTGATCGGGGGGTGGCCCTTGCGTCTTACCTGGGCGCGCCACTTCTCTCCTACCTTGATGATGGAAGCCAATTTCTGTCCTGTGCTCGTAGCAATCTCGTAGAAATCGTAGCAGAAATGATGGTAAATGTGATGTGTAATTGGTAAGGATCGGTCCAGCCGATTCGAAGATAAATGACTGATTTACAAGGAAAAACGGCTGCCATGACGCCCCGCAGGGTGTCTGTTGCCCCGATGATGGATTGGACTGATCGTCATTGCCGCATGTTTCACCGGCAACTGAGCCGCCATACGTGGCTGTACACGGAGATGGTGACTACCGGCGCGCTGCTCCATGGCGATGTGGCTCGTCATCTCGACTTCGACGCGGCCGAGCAACCCGTGGCCCTGCAGCTCGGGGGCAGCGAGCCTGCCGACCTGGCAGCCGCGGCGAAGCTGGGCGAGCAATGGGGCTATGTGGAGGTCAATCTCAACTGCGGCTGCCCTTCCGAGCGGGTGCAGCGCGGCGCGTTCGGCGCTTGCCTGATGGCGGAGCCGGAGCTGGTGGCGGATTGCGTGAAGGCGATGCGCGACGCGGTATCGATCCCCGTGACCGTCAAGCATCGCATCGGCATCGACACGATCGAACACTACGACTTTGTTCGCGACTTCGTCGGCACCGTGGCCGATGCGGGGTGCGAAACCTTTATCGTGCATGCGCGCAATGCGATCCTGAAGGGTTTGAGCCCAAAGGAAAATCGCGAGATCCCGCCGCTGCGCTACGAAGTGGCTTACCAGCTCAAGCAGGAATTCCCGCATCTCGAGATCCTGATCAATGGCGGCATCGTCACGCACGATGAGATGGATGAGCACCTGGCGCATGTGGATGGCGTCATGATTGGACGCGAGGCCTATCACCAGCCCTACGTGCTGGCGGAAATGGATGGGCGCTTCTATGGTGCGCAGACCCCGGTGCCGTCACGGCTGGACGTTGAGCTGGCGATGCAGCGCTATATTGGGGATGTCGTCGAGACGGGCGGCTATATGGGCGCGGTGACGCGCCATATGCTGGGCCTGCATCGTGGCATCCACGGTGGCCGCGGCTGGCGGCGGGTTTTGTCGGATGCGCGCCGCATGCACGCGGTGCGTACGCGCGCAGCCGTCGATGCCATGTTTGAAGAGGCGCGGGCGCATCTGCTGCAGGGAGGCACGCCATCCCTCGAGGCGGCCTGAACAAGGTCCGCTAGGGTTGGCAGGTGGAGTCGGAGTTATCTGGAAGTACGCGCGCGGGGCCAGGAGGGAACCCCTGATCGAGAATAGATCGCATTTGCGCGCCTTGAGCATAATGGATATTGATTGCTTGCCGTGGCGCCGGCTGGAATATTTCCTCTAACTTCGAATACCCTTTTTATGCTCGGGAGCCACGGGGGGCTGTGATGCGCACTTGATCGTCGCGCCGGGCCGCTTTCCCGCCATGGCAAAGGGATTCCCCTAATTAGTCAGGGCGCCGCAAGTTCTTACACTGTGCTTGCCCTCGAATACAGGGTTTTCTTCAACTGATTGTTCAGCCCGCTTCGTGCGGGCTTTTTTTATCGTGGTGGCTGCGACTCCATGGAGTCGACTTCTGTTTACCCGGATAGTACGAACGGAAAATGCCAGATAGATTACCAGGGCCTTCAGGGCAATTGAGATCGCTAATTTAAGAACCCGCGCTGCGGGTTCTTTTTTTGCCTGTTGCCGCTCGCTATCGAGTGGCTGCCCTACTAGGTATTGCGCGCTATTTTTCGCCGGTGCGCGAGATGCCAACATCAACGGTGCCGTAGGCGGTGATACTTGACTCCCGGCCATCGGCGCCTTGGCTGGCGCATCCGCCAAGGAATGCCAGCAGCGCGCACCCCGCCAGCAGTCCCCACAACGTTTGCTTCATGGTTCTTTCCCGGTGTTGCCGCGGAAACGGCATTCCCTATTGGGTATCTAGCGCCGGGTTTGGTTCCTGCGCGGAGGCGACCGGCCCAAACCAGCGGCTAGCGCCTGTGGACAAATTGGGCGGGAAGAAGCTGAAGAGGCTGCGCTACCTTGCCGCCATCGAACGTCTAGCTCATCCGATGACAAAATGGTGCAGCAGCAGCGTCGCAATGGCCGGGCAGGCGAGGACTAGTCCGCCCAGTGCAGGGAATCGATGTGACCACATGCCGATCAAGGCGGGGATTGCGGCAATCGGGCCAAGGATATGCATCAGCAAGGAAAGCAGGGTATCGGTATGGCCGGCGTTCGCAGCCTGCGACGCTTCATTTCCGCCCTGGGGGCCAAAGAGCCCGTATGCACTCCCGAACAGGAGAGCGACCAGGCAAAGCGTGGCGGCTAGCTTGAGGGTGAGTTTGGCACTGAAGGACCGCATCGGTGTTCTTTCCACTTGGATTGTGAGCCCTATGGTGGGCCCCGGGTAGGACGCTTGGCGCATGCCAAGGATGCTTGTGAAAATAGCCCAAACTGCACCCAAACCAGCTGAGACTTTTCTAAGTCAGAATTAAGTCGAGTCGAGGCGGCTGGCAGAGCACATGGCGGCGTATGCAATTGTTTGCAGTTTTGCGGGGCCAGGGCCAGTCGGTCCTGCGCTGGATGTTTGGGGCCGAGCGTGGCAAGCTGGCCGTCGCCTAGAAGGCTGCGGAGGCAGCCAAAGGTCCGTGCGCGGGCAAGTCACACCTCGCGGCAAGTGACTCGTGGTGTGCGCTTTGTTCTCCCTTCGCGGTGATCTAGCATGGAACCGTCAGATCTTCCTGGCACGGGGTTGAGGAGATGGCGATGGGAAAGTGTGATCTGGATGAGGAGTGCTCCGCAGGGGGATGTGCGGCCAAGGGCTTAGCCATTGGCGTGCTTGTGCTGGGTGCCCTGCTGGCGTTCGGGTGCCTCTGCTGCTCGGGGCACAAGGCCCGCCGAAATCGTGAATAGATGGCGTGAAGCGAGCCCGCATGGGTCGTGCCACGGGCTTTCCTTCGATCCTCGGCGCGCTGCTGCGGGACAAGGATGCGGGCAAGTCAGCCCGGGTCATGGAGGCGATGCTCAAGATGCGTAAGCTCGACAGTGCTTTGCTAAAGCAGGCCTACGAGCAGGGATGATCTGTGAAAGTTGATCATGATCAACTTTATTCTTCTCGGAAAATGCATGCAAGAAAACGCTTGCCACGGCCGAGGGGCTCCCTTATTATTCGCCCCCTCGCAACACAAAAGACCGCTGCAAAGCAGACGGGACAAGGGTTGCGGGGTTGGCAGGGGATGGTTGGCGGAGCGGGTTCAGACGCCGACTGCGGCAAAGAAAGTTTGCGAAACCTGTTGACGAAACGATGATCACGCTTCATAATCTCGTTTCTCTGCTGCAGACAAAGCAGCGACGCGGCAAGCAAAGCGAACCGCGGCCAGTTCTTTAACAAACAAACAACCGATAAGTGTGGGCGCTTGATAGCGGATGCGGAAGACTTCGGTCTTT
>NZ_JBIUHC010000236.1:0-10927 GCF_044627735.1 Cupriavidus sp. CuC1
CGACCGCCTCGTCATAAGCCTCATCGACATGCCGCCTATAAGGCTTGCTGAGGGAGGCTTAACTTGGGTGGATTGGTGTCCTATTGGGTGCGGGCCTGATGATACTTGTCGGTCCCCGCTAATTACCTACAATGATTTCGCGCAGTGGTCGCGCGGCGCCCGCCCCAGAATAGGGGAGGGGCTCGCCAGTATCGATAGTTATGTTTGGGGCACATGACAAGATCTGGAGGCAACTATGTATCGGCATGAGCGCACGCTGGTGGTGATCTATCCACTCGAAACGGGCGAATGGTTGTTCGCTGAAGTCACCGGGCCAGATGTAATTCACTTCGGGCCATTCGAGTCCGAAGATGTTGCGAAGGTTCTACTCTCGGATATGTATCCGGAAACGCCGATTGTGGAGCTGCCTGCGCAATCCACGAAGCTGGACAACGACGGTGTGACGATCTTGGGATACGCCGCAGCACAGCAGCCAATGGTTCAAGAGGAAGCCGGCGAATAGCCGCGGCAGCAGCTCTAGTCCACCAGCCACCTTCGGGTGGCTATTTCATGCCCGCCGCGAGCGGGCTTCCTTCTTTTGGGGGGCACATATGTCGGAACCAATCAGCGGCAGCGCCGCAGCGGGGGCCGCGGGCGCGGCCGCATTCAAGGCGATCGGCGGCACAGCCGGCATGGCGGCCGGCGCCAGCGGCCTGGCGGCGATCGTCGTGAAGATCAATATGCTGCCACGCAGCACAGCGGAATGGGCCGTGGCGCTCATCTCGACAGTGGAGTCGAGCGTTGGCGGCGGCGGCGGTGATCCAGCACTTCAGCCTCCATGCCTGGGCGGGCGACTAAATCGGGCTGGTCTTCGCCTGCGGGCTGCGCAGCTGGGCGATGGTGCGCCGGCTCTTCAACTTCATCGAGCGGCGCCGAGACAAGGACTTGGCCGACATCTGGGCCAGCCTGCCGGGCGCCGGCTACGGGCAAAACAAGCACTCGCTGGACTACCTGCGCGGGGTGTATGTGGCAGCGGGAGGCGTGCTGGCATGAAGACGATCAACTGGGGCGCTTGCGGTCTGTCGGCGCTACTCGGCGCCGTGCTCGCCCCGATGCTGGCCTACCTGCTGTATTTCGCACCGCGGGCGGACGCAGACGAAGACGAAGACGAAGACGGTCGAGGTGCCTGTGGCGCTACCGTGCTAGGTGCAGCGCATCGAGCGGCCCGTGTGGGCGCTCGGTCCGGGACGATACCCGTATGAGTCAAACACCGGTTCCACGATCGGCACATCAGGCGATCAACGTGGCTCGGCACAGATGTTGGGAGTACGAGTGATGCTAGATGTCGACATCAAGAATTTCTTCGGCGGTATCGCATAAAATGGCAATGCTTGTGCGCATGACCCCTTGCCCGCCGAGCCAAAATCCGTTCGGCCCGCTGCGCCAAGTCCTCGCATTCGAGAGATAGGGGCGGCTAGATGCCTTCAAGAGGAAATTGAATGCCTCCTCCTTGAAAACCGGCAACAGATTGCCTATTTTAATCTTGCTCAGGCAGTCGCGATGTTGCGCGCTGCGTGTTTCTGTTTGTTTGCCAGCGGCTTGGCAGGCGGGTGGGAGCGCGTTGCCCGTTCGCCTCCTTGCTGCATCAGGAGGATACGACCATGAGTGATCTCTTTCTCGGAACCGACCTCTTCAGCGAGTTCGACCGCCTGCAGCGGCAGATGGCGAGCCTGTTCGCCGGTTTCCCGTCCAGCATCCGCTCCGGCCGCTTCGGGGCATTCCCAGCGGTCAACATTGGCGCGACGGACGACTCGATCGAAATCGTCGCGTTTGCCCCGGGCATCCAGCAAGACAAGCTTGAGGTCTCGATCGACAAGGGCTTGCTGACGATCAGCGGCGAGCGCGCAGCGGCGCAGTCGGAGGATGACCCCGAGGTGCGGCCGTATGCCCAGGAGCGCTTCGTCGGCACGTTCCGGCGCGTCGTCGAACTGCCGCAGAACGCTGATCCCGACAAGGTGCAGGCGCGCTACGTCCACGGCTGTCTGTCGATTAGCATTGGCAAGCACGAATCCTCGAAGCCTCGGGCGATCACCGTCCAGTAATGTGAGGAGAATGCCATGAGCGACACTACCCAAGTCGTTGAACGCGACCAGAGCGCGGTTGCAAAACGCCAGGAAGACAGGCCAACGCCCAGAGTCACGCTGCTTCCCGCCGTTGACATCTTCGAGGACAGCAATGGTGTCACCGTCTGGGCCGACCTACCGGGCGTCACCAAGGACAAGCTCATTGTGAATGTCCACGATGGTAACCTCCATATCGAGGCGGAAGCCATGGTGCCGACACCGTCTGGCCTGCGGGTGCAGCACGCGGAAATCCGCGAGCCGCACTTCGCACGCACGTTCTCTCTGAGTCCCGAGTTCGATACGTCGAAGATTGACGCGCACCTGCAGGATGGCGTGCTGAAGCTGACGATCCCGCGTCGTGACGAAGCGCGGCCACGTCGCATTGCGGTTACCGCCGGGTGAATGCTGGAGGGCCATCCGCGGCACCGGAAACGGTGGCGTCCGGGTGGGCGCCACCGTCGCCCCCAAGAAGACGCGGATGACCGTATCGGCGGCCCCACCACCATGGCTGGGCCTTGCGGCGTCGCCGATGGCCGGGCGCGACCGGTCGTTGCCGACAGTCATTCGTACCCATCAAATGAGCATTTGGCAGGAGGGTAAGATGAAAACGGAACTGGGCAAATGGAACCCCTTCAAGTTCCTACGGAAGACGACAACTGACAAGCAACCGATGGGGGATGCGTCCAACGTTTCCGCGCCGAGGCACGGCACGCCCGACTGGCCTGACGTTTCGCGGCTGTTTTCTAGCGATCCCTGGCGCGCGATGGGAGAATTCCTGCACGAACCGTTCGCGGGCTTCGGTGGTTTGGATCGATGGTTCGGCGACTTCAGTTCGTCTCGCTTCCAACCTCGGATCGATGTGGTCGACGATGGCGAGGCCCTGAGGATCACGGCTGAGCTGCCTGGTATGGACCGCGAAGACCTGCAGACCACCATCGAAGATGGCGCACTGCTCTTGCGGGGTGAGAAGAAGCAGGACATCCGGAGCGAAGAGAACGGCTGCTACCGCCTGGAGCGAGCGTACGGCGCATTCATGCGCAGTATTCCTCTGCCGGATGGTGTCGACGTGGATCACGTTGATGCGAAATTCGAAAGAGGACTGTTGACACTACGTCTACCCAAGACGGGGTCGTCGCAGTCTGCCGTGAGGACGATCGAAGTGAAGTGAGCTGATGTCTGCAATCCTGAGGCATCGCATGTATTTGCAGCGAAGCTGCTGCCCGCAGCCGGGCAATCCTGGCGGTCGTGGAAGGGGGCGGCTGACGCGGAACGCCAGAGGCGGGCGCAGCCCCCCTTTGGCGTGCGCGGTGCTTGGGGGCTGCACACTACTGGCTTCCAATGGGGCTCATTGCAGCGGCGAACGTAGGCGCGACGTTGCGTTCTTGAAATCGCCGGACTCGCCCCTATTTTGGCGGCAATGTACTGTCGGATGGAGACTTCCATGGAGTTCGATTCTGAGTGGCTGACGCTGGGCAAGCATCGGGTGCAGCTCAAGTGCGCGCGCGGAGTCGTCGTGGTCAGTCAAACGGAGGTGGATATGCACTTTGGCGTGTATGAGCGGATGCTGGCTGAAAAGCTTGGCGCCGTGCCACCAATCCAGTGAAGCGCGGTCCTGGCATCCGGCGCTACCTGCTGCGCGCCGAGGATCGGCTCGTTGTGTGCACGCGGCCGTGCATTGTGCTATCACAACAGCGCGGCGGGGATGAACAGGCGCCGGTCTGTCTGGCCGAGTCAAGCTCGTCATTGTGTTGAATGGGGAACAAGGCCATGAACATTCGTCCTTTACACGATCGCGTGATCGTCAAGCGGCTGGACGCAGAACATAAGACTGCTGCCGGCCTCGTCATTCCCGATACCGCCGCGGAAAAGCCGGATCAGGGCGAAGTCCTGGCGGTCGGCAGCGGCAAGCGGCTGGGCGATGGCGGTGTCAGCGCACCCAGCGTGGGGGTCGGCGAGCGCGTGCTATTCGGCAAGTATGCGGGCACCACCGTCAAGCTCGAAGGCGCGGAACTGCTGGTCATGCGCGAGGAAGACATTCTGTGCGTCGTCGAATAGAGAAAGAGAGAAACCTAGAATCTCGCGAGGAGTTTCATCATGGCAGCCAAGGAGATCCGATTTCAGGAGTCCGCGCGCAGCCGCATCGTGGCGGGTGTCAACCTGCTGGCCAACGCGGTCAAGGTAAGCTTGGTCCCAAGGGACGCAATGTTGTTCCTGAGCGGTCGTACGGGGCCCCGCTGATCAATAAGGATGGCGTATCGGTCGCCAAGGAAATTGAACTGCGCGACAAGTTTGTGGTTCAGGAAGGCACGAAGGACGTGGTGATGGGCCTGAACCCGATCGGATCTGAAGCGCGGCATGGACCTGGCCCATCTTTTCGCGCAGGCAGCCGTGGTCTGCACCGAGGTGGCCCAGCAGTGCTTGGGCGGCGGGCAGCGGCACCTGGTGGTCGACCACCAGCATCGCCTTGACTTCACACGGTACAGCCCCTGCGGCCTGCGGCTGGGCGAAGCGCCCCGCGCGCCAGCCACGTAGGTGGCCGCGCTCCCAGTACTCGACCGCGGCGTCATGCGCCAGCAGGAGCTTGAGCATGGCCGGCTGCGCGGCCTTGGCCTTGGCCTCAGCGAGCGATCCGTAGCGGCGCTTGACGCGCGCCAGCGTCCAGTGCGCGTAGACCGGGTAACGCGCCGTCGACGGTCGGCGGCAGGTGTCGCGTCGGCACGGTCGCCGTGTCGACCCAGTCGGCGGGGTTCATTCCCGCCTCCCGCGCTTGGTGCCTGTCTTGGTCGCCGCCTTGGTTGCAACTTTGACCGGGGCTTTGGCCGGTCCGGGCTGGGCGGGGGGCGCTGCGGCCGCCAGCGTCGCGCGCAGCAGCTCGTCGAACTGGGCGCGCTGGCTGGCATTGACCGCCTTGAGCGCGCTCGCCTCGCCGGCAGCGTTCTGGCGCGCGGCGCGCTCGCTCGCCAGCTCGGTCTCGATCCGGCTGCGCTCTTGCTCGAGCGCCCCAATACGCCGCCCGGCGAACTTCAACTGCGAGGCGTGATGCTGCCCACGCCGGCCTGGATCGCGTCGCGCTGGTGCGCGGTTTCCTGCAGCAACTGTAGTTTGGACAGGGCCTCGTAGCGCCTACACGGTGGCGATGGCCTCGGCCTGGGCGCGTTCCTCGGCCGCAAGCTGCTCGTGCGCGGCGGCCAGCGCCGCTTTCAACTCGCCAGTGCGCACGACCGACCTTTCCGCGCGGGCCTGCCGGGTCGCCAGGACAGCGCGGGCCTCGGCCAGCTCCGCTCCAAGCCAACGGAAAGTGAACCTGTCGGCGCGTTAGCGGCCGCCGTACTAAAGGCAGTAGGGGAAGCGGATTTCGAAGGTCGTGCCTTGCCCTTTCCGGGATTCGAAATGGATTTCGCCATTCAGGACGCGACAAAGTTCCTTGACGATAGAAAGCCCAAGGCCCGCCCCGGGTATTTCGTCCCCTGCGGCGCGCTCGAATTCGTCGAATACGCGTACCTTATCTGAAGACGCAATGCCAATCCCGGTATCGGAAACGCGCAGGTACCAGTGGCTCCCTTCGCATCTACCCATCGCCAATTCGATCTCACCAGACCCCGTGAATTTTGTCGCGTTCGACAGCAGATTCAGCGCAACCTGTTTGAGCTTCAGACGGTTCGACATCACTGATGTCAGGCTTGCATCAAAGACTCCTGCCAGATGCAGCCCTTTTGCCTCGACACTCGGCCGCGACGCCGCAACGAGTTCGTCAAACAGCGCCCTAAGTTCGACCTGCTCCACGGACAGCGGATTGCGGTCTCCCAGGATAATAGAATATTCCACCATTTCGTCGACCAGTCGCTTCATGTCCTCAGCCTGTCGGGTAGCCAGCGCCAAGCCGACTTCCGCCTTCGACGGGGCAAGCGCGATCAATTGTAGTGCGGTCGAAAACGCGTTGAGGAAGTTGCGCAGGTCGTGCACCACGCTGCGGGTGATCTGCATCCGCGATTCATACAAACCGCTGACCAGCCGCTGCTTCTCGGTTAGCTCATGATTGGCCTGCTCCAGCCTGCCGGTGTATTCGTTGATCTTTCGATTCTGCTCGTCGATGACTTCGCGAATCGACGTCAAGGTTACGAAACTGAGTGCCTCATCGATCAAGTGTTGGGTGCGCGCCTCGTGGTGCCTTGTGAAATAGCTGTGGGTTTCTGCGAACTCCAGGACGGCACCGGTCAGCACCTGCCGGAACAGGTCCAATTCGCGCACCAACTCATCAAGGTGATAGCCCTGTTGCCAGCGCACTTCGCCATGCTTCTTTGCGTTGCGCTCTATCGCCCCCTCGACCCGTTCGAGATCCCCTTCGTCGAGAGCCGTGCAGATCCCTTCGAGGATGGCCGGAAGATGGTCGGCAAGCTGTTCATGTGTCAGCTTGTCGGCCTCCACGAGGTCGGCATCGGCGCAAACTATCGCCATCCATTTTGCTGTCAGGCGGGCTTGCTCGTGGCGGAGAAACACGGCAAAGGCGCGCAGCGGTTTCACTTGCGTGTCAATCATAGTTCCTCCGGATAGCAATCTACAGCGATAGGGGGGCTTTCACCGCTTTTAGCAAGGCGGGCAGCGCGAAATAATGTGCATAAAGGGACTTATTGTCAGCAGTATGGACGTCCGGGAGCAAGACTTGCGATCCAGCAGTCATGGGCATTCGCGCCTCGCGACGTTGGGTGAGCCATCTGGCTTACGCCGCGAAGCATCGTGATGGTCAGACGGGGTAGCTGCCGGGCTCGATGCCGATCTGTACGAAGCCTCTGGTCTTGATTCGTTGGGCCCAGGTATCCGCGTCCAGTTCGACGCGAATGCTGTCTACCTTGAACCGGTCGCCATACGCCACCAGCGTTACAGACCAGGGTTCAGGGCCATCATCTTCCACTCGTGTGATGATGAAGCGGTCCCGCGCGCGGTCCCTCCATACGGAATGAAGTTCAGGTTTTCTGGCCATGGCACATTCCATTCTCTATTGGTCGAATTGAACCATGCTCGAATAACGGGCGGTGGCGCGAGACGGTAGCCGTCTGCTGCCGATGTAGTGAAAACGCATCATAGCGCGCCGGGTCGCGCATCTCACGATATTTAGTATAGAGATTGGCGACCACGGTAACGAACAGATGCGATCGGCGCGGGGGAGGGCTACCCGCAAACTACGAGCGATATTGAAATCCGCGCGTGCGCCGAGGCGCGAGCCACGCGGCTTTGGGCTGGCAGACCATGCACATGACAAGGGCGCCAACACTGTCGTGCTGGTGGAGCGGTGCAAGCGATGGAAGCTGCGAAGCATGGCAGGCAGCGGCACAGCGTTTGCGTTTCGTACTCGATTTCGCCTCCGCATCATTGCGGTCGTTCTTGTTCGTCTTGACGAACGGTGCGACATATCGCGGGCCGATCAGCCGGACTTCGAAGCCCAGCGACTGAAAACGTCGTGCCCAGTGGTGGGCCGTGCTGCACGCTTCCATGACCACCACCCTCGGCTTGAGGGTGCGCACGGATTCGAACGGCGAACCGCGGGAGACCTTCGCCCGGTGTACTGGTCGCCCGCGGCGAAAGAAACTGGGGGAGGGCGCCACATTGCGACTAAGGTGATGATGTGTCCTATGCCTTGCAGGCGCCTATCTGGATGTGTTCGCGCACGAGCCGCTGCCAGCGGATTCGCTGCTGTGGACGCTGCCCAAGGTCATTGCCACGCCGCATAGCGCGGGCTTCTCGGATGGGAATGCCGCGCGCGTGGCGGGCATCTTTCTGGACAACTTGAGGCGCTGGCAGGCGGGCGAGGGGTTACGCAATCTGGCCTGCCTGAGCTGGCAGGCTGGCTACAGGGCAGTCATTCGGAAGCGGGACACGCCTCGCGCGGGAGTGGCCAAAAGGAGGGGGGAGGTCCGTCAGGAAGAGAGAGTATTGTCTACTGACACTACACAGAGCCTCCATGTTCATGTCGATCCGGGCCTGCATTGAAGGGGAGGGGACGCAGCCCTCGAAGATGATCACGGTCACAGTGATACGCCTGACAGGCGAATCGAGGGATTTGCGGCTTGAATCGCAGTGTCATAGACGGCGTTCCCAGATTTGACCACTCCCCGCGCGTGCTTGGGTTGCGCGTACGTTATCGTCTGCTTGTCTGCACTCAAAGTAGCAGGGTAACGAAAACCAGCGGCCTCGGGGGTCAAGCCCTGGCCATGGTGACACGGGACATTGCGCTGCTTTGGGTTCGAGTCTGTACTCGCCAGCGTTTTCTGCACTAACGTGCCAAGTACGGGGGCAGAGTGCCAAGGGGAAACGTGCTTACTCTCCCCATACCGCATCCACTTCCCGCATCAAGCGCCCGGCGAGAATGTAGTCTCCCAGTTTTGATGCCTTTGCCTCCAGACTCTCCAACTCATCTGCCGGCAGTTCGCTCAACTCAAACTGACAATAGAGGTTTCGCTGCCGGAAGGTCGCCTTTGGCCGCATCAGGCCGGCGACCAATGCCGTCGGCGATTTGACTGCGATGTTCTCTTGTCCGCGATATTCCACGCGTATTCCGGCCTTCTGACCGAGCCGACCCAGTTCAATCGCGTCCTGCCAGCCTGCCTCATAGTCCAGTTCCACCACCGTCACGCCTTCTGTCCCCAGGAGCCTTAGTGCCTCCCCTTTGGTGCCAGATCGAGCTGTCGCCATTGACTTCTCCACTCACATTCTCGGCGCAGATAGGCCACATCCTACCCCCCCCAATATTGTAATCGCCGGCGGAGCCGTGAGCCCAATAGGGCTTTCCGGCGTTTGACCTCCGCGGGCGTGCGGAATGTGGGGGCGGATCGCACCCTTCCTGACAGGGAAGAATAGCCCGGAAGGGTGCATTCACAGAAGGCTATTTCAGCACGGGCTTAATATCCTTCAGTCGGGGCTGGATTCACAGAGTCGCTGTAAATTCGGCGAAGTGCTGTAGGATATTAAATTGTGATTAATAGCCGGAGATTGAGATGGCTACCTACAAACAATTGCTGGCAGATAAGGAAAAGTTGGAGGCCCAGCTTGCCGAGGTTCGTCAAAGCGAGGTCGCTGGCGTCATTGAGAAAATCCAGGCTTTGATGGCAGAGTACGAACTCACCGTCGATGACTTAGCGCCGAAACGACGCCGTGGACGCCCGGCTGCGAGTGACAAGCCCAAGGCTCCGACGAAAGAGAAGGCCTCGCTGCCGCCAAAGTACATGGACCCCAAGACGGGCGCCACCTGGACCGGACGTGGCCGGGCCCCGGCGTGGCTGGGGAAGAATCGCGACAAGTTTCTGATTCCAGAGGCATGAGCCGTTGGTGGGAAGATTTGGCGGGGCGAGGAGATGCAGAGTTTCCATGGACTAGCTTGGCGCGCAACGCACTGGGATGAGCAAGTTTTCTTGCAAGTTAGTCGGATGGATAACCAGGAAATTGGACACGGTGCTCGCCAAGCCGGAATCTACATGGCATGATTCTCATGCATCGTTCATCATGACTGGGCGACAGCGGTGAGCCGGAAACTAGCGGGACACGGTCGCGGTGGCATCCGATTCGATGACTTGAATGCGGGCGAAGGTGAAATGGCTTGGCGCAGGTCCGTGGTTGAGTCGGGCTACTGCCTTTGGCTTACTTCATGGGCGGCCAGCCACCGTGAATGATCCGTCGGACGGGGATCTGCCCCAATTTCGGTGTGTGCGGATAAACGTCCGCGGTCGATGGTAGACGCATACTCCAGCCAAACGCCAAACGCCAAACGCCAAACGCCGGAGGTGGCCGATGGGAAGGCAGGCCGGATCATCAACGGCCGCCCGCAGCGCATTGATGTTGCCGGTGCAAAAGGCAGCATGGATCTTCTCAAATTGCCGGCGCGTATCACTCGAGGTACGGCGGCGCCTGCATCTGGGCATGAGGGTCAACTATGTCGGTGATGATCCGATGGGGCCGCTGCAACACGGTAGCGTGATCGAACTCAGGCATACCCAGGCGGTGATCGAGGACACCTCGACACGGCGGCGCTGGGCTGTCCTGTATGCCGCCGTTGTTCTTGACCGCGATGGTGCTCCCGTGCAGCCAGAACCAGAACGAACGCCGCAGCGCGCGAAACGCGATGAGTTCTCCATTGGCGACACGGTCGTCTTCACTGACAAGTACCTGCACGAGCGCATTGGCACGATCGTCAGGCTCAACCAGAAAACCGCGTCGATTGCCTGCAATGACACGGAAGGGCACTGGCGTATGTCTTATGCTCTACTGCGACGTATCGTCGATGCGTAACCCGCTCCATTGGTATCCTCCGTCATGCCCAAGCCAAAGCCCAGATTCGACAGCAAGCGCGAACATCGGATCACGATGGAAATTGTCGTCGATGCCTACAACGAAGAAGAGCGAGCGATGGGGTGGTACTGCTATCTCGAAGAACAACTCAGGTTTCCATTCGAAGCTCGCATCCGCCAAGCCATGGCTGCTTCACCGCTGCGGCCCAGTGAAACGGTCTCGGTCACCGGACTTGCACATGAAGACCTGTGTCGGGTTGGTATCTTCGTGTGGGTTCGGTGGAACCAGCGTGATCTGGTGGTGCCCTTAGCTCAGCTTGTCCCGCTGAAATCCGATGAGTCGACACGAGTGGCCGTCACCGACTGGCACTACTGGCATGATCAAGGCTACGCGTTCTGACGTCCGGAATGTCACAGCTCTTGCACCACGTTCCCAGTCGAACGGGATTCGCTGATGGATACCATTTGTCGCCCTAGTACAACATCCCGTAAATAGCTTTAATAATTATCGGGCTGCAGATATAGGTGCAGGAGCGTGACGACCACCTC
>NZ_JBIUHC010000237.1:0-10915 GCF_044627735.1 Cupriavidus sp. CuC1
GGCCCGGCACTCAAGCGCGCCATCGACCTGCAAATGAACCACGGCAAGACCACCATCATCGAGATCATGTGCACCCGTGAGCTCGGCGACCCGTTCCGCCGCGATGCGCTGGCCAAGCCCGTGCGCATGCTCGACAAGTACAAGGACTACGTTTGAGCCAGTGAGTCAGCGGGCGTTTGGCCGGAAGCGGCGTCCGCTGCTTCCGGCCATCTTCATTCTGAGCGAACCCCATCATGAAAGCGATCAACCGCATCATCGAGCGCGCCCGCGCGCAACCCCGGCGCATCGTGCTGTGCGAGGCCGAAGACCCGCGCATCCTGCAGGCCGCGCAACGCGCGACCCGCGAGGGCATAGCGAGCATCGTGCTGGTGGGTGATGCCACGCGCGTCCGCCAGGCGGCCGCCAGCGAGGCCATCGACCTTGCCGGCATGGACCTGACCGACCCCGCCACCTCCGCGCTCACACCGTCCCTCGCGCAAAAGCTGTTCGCCCTGCGCGCCAAAAAAGGCATGACGCTGGAAGACGCCAGGCGCGAAGTGCTCAAGCCCCTGTGCTTCGCCAACCTGATGGTGCGCCTGGGCCACGCGGACGGCTCGGTGGCCGGCGCCGTGCACACCACCGCCGACGTGGTGCGCACCGCCATCCAGGTCATCGGCATTCACCCGGCGTTCAAGCTGGTATCGAGCTTCTTCCTGATGATGCTGTGCGAGCCGTTCCATGCCTTGAAGGGCGGCCTGATTTTTTCCGATTGCGGGCTGGTGGTGGACCCCGACGCCTTTGCGCTGGCCGAGATCGCGATGGCCGCGGCCGACAGCGCGCAAAACCTGCTGATGGATGCGCCGCGCGTAGCCATGCTGTCGTTCTCCACCAGCGGCAGCGCCCGGCATGCCGCGGTCGACAAAGTGGTGGAAGCCACGCGCCTGGTGCAGGCGCAGCGCCCGGCACTGGCCATCGATGGCGACGTGCAGCTCGATGCCGCCATCGTTGCCGAGATCGCCAGGAAGAAGATCGAGCACTCCAAGGTGGAGGGCCGCGCCAATGTACTGGTCTTTCCCAGCCTGGAAGCCGGCAATATCGGCTACAAGCTGGCCGAGCGCGTGGGCGGCGCCAAGGCCATCGGGCCCTTGCTGCAAGGGCTGCAGAAACCGGCCAACGATCTGTCGCGCGGCTGCAGCGCCGACGATGTGTTCTATGTGATCGCCGTCACCGCGGTGCAAGCACAGGCCGCCGCGCAGGGCCAGACGCAAGCCCCGATGGCCGCGTGCCAGCCATGACCGCAGGCCACCTGCTGCCGCTGCTCGCGCTGATGGGCGCGGCAAGCTACTTCCAGACGGTGACCGGCTTTGGCCTGGGCATGATCGTGATGGGCGCGACCAGCGGGCTGGACCTCGCGCCGGTGGCCACCGTCGCCACGCTGGTGAGCCTGGTGACACTCGCCAACAGCGCCGTGGCGCTGCCCGGCAAGCTGCATCACATCGACTGGCGCGCTGTGGGCGCGGCCACGCTCGGCATTCTGCCCTCGGTGGTGGTTGGCGTGCTGATCCTCGACTACCTGAGCAGCGCCGCCGCCGGCGTCCTGCAAATGCTGCTGGGCGCGGTGGTGCTGTACGGCGGCCTTAGCGCGGCGCTGCGCCCTGCCCCACTGCTGCGGCGCTCCGGTGATCGCAGCTTCTTTGTGAGCGGCATTTTTGGCGGGTTGCTTAGCGGCATGTTCGGCGTGTCCGGGCCGCCGCTGGTTTTTCAGTTCTATCGCCAGCCGCTCTCGCTGGTGGAGATCCGCTGCGCGCTGATTCTCGTGTTCACGGCGACCTCGGTCACGCGCACATTGTTCAGTGCGTGGCAGGGGCAACTGAGTGCCGATATCTGGGTGCAGGCCGCGCTTGCCGTGCCGGTTGTGGCGTTGACCACGATTGCGGCCCGGCGGTATCCGCCACCGCTGTCGGCGGTGGCAACGCGGCGGATTGCATTTGGGGTGCTGGTGGTGATTGGGGGATACCTGATGCTGCCGGGGCTGATTGAGCTGGTAACTTAGCTCGCTACTTTGGGGTAGTGCCCATTTTTATCTGCAAACCCCCTTGTATTTTTCGCCAGGTGCGATACAGTCCTGCCCTCGCGTGCGGCTGTAGCTCAGTTGGATAGAGTACTTGGCTACGAACCAAGGGGTCGTGGGTTCGAATCCTGCCAGCCGCACCACCTGATACGAGTAGCAAACCAACGGCTTAGAGATTTTTGGTCTCTAAGCCGTTTTTGCGTTTACCTCAAGCAGGTACCGGACCCCGGCAATACGCTGAATCCGGGACGGATTTTCGATTGATTCCGCGGCCCGCATGCAGGCAGGCCACAACGCGCCCTCGGGCCAACGGCTGCCCCATACGATATGATCATCGCGGAACCCGCCAAGGCAGCGCTGTAGTCCAGCGCGCCTGGCGCGCCCTGCCAGGCCTCGGGCGCGTGCCGATCACCCGGCCGGCCGAGGCTGGCGGCGACGACATGCCTTTGATCATCCAGTCGTCCAATCGTCCTATCGGCGTTACCAGAGAGCCAGACATGCGCATTCCGCCGCTGAAGTCGATCATCGCGTTCGAGAGCGTCGCGAGAACGAAAAGCGTAAGCCGGGCGTCCGAGGAACTGGGCCTGACCGCCTCAGCGGTGAGCCATCAGATTGCCAACCTCGAGACCATCATTGGCCAGCCGCTCTTCGTCCGGCAGGGGCGGGGCCTGGTTCTCACGCCAGTCGGCGAGCAATACCTGCGCGACGTGACGGGATCGCTTGCGGAACTGAACCGCGCCACCGAGCGCGCATCGAGCCAGGCTGAGGTCGAGATACTCAGGGTGCATTCGAGCCCGAGCTTCGGCCTGATGTGGCTGCTGCCGCGGCTGAAATCGTTCCAGGCCGACAATGGCGACATCCAGCTGAATATCGCCTGCTCCTACGAGGATGTCTCCTTCACCAGCGGCTACTACGACGTCGATATCCGCTACGGCTATGCGCACTGGCGCGACCTCCAGGTCAAGACACTGCGCAACGAGTTCATCGCGCCGCTGGCCTCTCCCGAGTACCTTGCCAGGCACCCTATCCGCACGCCCGCTGACCTGCTGGGCCAGCGCCTGGTTTTCTCCGAGACGCCGCTTGTCCAGTGGCAGCAGTGGTTCGCCAGGTTCGGCGTCTGCGCTGAGCACCAGGCATTCGACTTTTCCTTTGACCGCTCGTACATGTCGCTGGAGACCGCGGCCTTGGGCATTGGCGTTGCACTGGAAAGCATGCTGCTGGCGTCCGTCCATATCAGCAAGGGCACGCTGGTGCCGGTCTTTGACCAGACCTATGCGGTCGAGGTAGGCGGACACCACATTGTCTGCCCATCGCAGAATGCGGATCTGCCCCGCGTACAGCGGTTTCTCGACTGGATCGACCGCGAATTGAAGTAGACCTGAGGCATGTTTGTGGCCTAGGGATTGCCTTATGGATTGCCTTCTGGGCTGCCTTTATTGTGCATCGCACCATAGCCTCGCCTCCCGGAATCGAATCCCTCATCTGAAAATTTCTCAGCAATAGCTGAGGCGGACTGCGTTGATCCGCACCTCGCCAGGCACGACACTCAAGCCATCATTTCAACAGTCAGGAGACAGACATGATGCTCGAGAACAAAGTCGTGATCGTAACCGGCGCCGCATCCCCGCGCGGCATCGGCAGGGCAACGGCAAGCGCCCTTGCCGCGCAAGGCGCCAAGGTGGTGGTGCTGGACCTGCAGCAGGCAGACGCCGAACGGGCAGCGCTGGAACTTGGCGAAGGCCATCTCGGCATCGCATGCGATGTGACAGACCGGGAGGCCTGCCAGCGTGCGGCACAGGCTACCCTGGAAAAATACGGCCGGATCGATGGCCTGGTCAACAACGCCGGCATTACCCAACCGGTACGGACGCTGGACATCCAGCCCGCCAACTTCGATGCCGTCGTCGATGTGAACCTGCGCGGCACCCTCTACATGTCACAGGCCGTCCTCCCGCAAATGAAGGAGCAAAAGCGCGGCAGCATCGTTTGCATGTCGTCGGTGTCGGCGCAACGTGGCGGCGGCATCTTCGGTGGTCCGCACTACAGCGCGGCGAAAGCGGGCGTGCTTGGCCTGGCGCGTGCCATGGCCCGCGAATTCGGTGGCGACAACATTCGCGTCAACTCCATCACGCCGGGCCTGATCCAGACCGACATCACCGGCGACAAGCTCACGGTGGAAATGCGCGCCGACATCATCAAGGGGATTCCGCTGGGCCGCCTGGGCGACGCTGCCGACGTGGCCAACGCTTGCCTCTTCCTGATCAGCGACCTGTCCGGCTACCTGACGGGCATCACGCTCGACGTCAATGGCGGGATGCTGATTCACTGATCGTCCATCGGCTGCCGCCTTCAACGGGCGGAACATCGGGCCGAACAATCAGCGCACCCGGGCAAAACCGGGGCGCATGGCAGGAGACACCATGAAGACCAAGTACGCTTCGCCCGTCGCGGGCGATGTGGTGGCGCACGCGGATGCCGCCACCTTCGAATCGAAGACCTACGCAAAAGTGGTACGGCGCCTGATACCGTTCCTCATGCTCTGCTATCTCGGCGCCTACCTGGACCGGGTCAACGTGGGGTTCGCCAAGCTGCAGATGCTTAACGACCTGCGCTTCAGCGAAACGATCTATGGCCTGGGCGCCGGCATCTTCTTTCTTGGGTATTTCATCTTCGAAGTCCCGAGCAACATGATTCTGCATAAGGTGGGCGCGCGCAACTGGCTCGCGCGCATCATGCTGACGTGGGCTGTGATCTCGGCGAGCTTTGCGTTTGTCAGCACTCCCACCTCCTTTTACGTGTTGCGTTTCCTGCTAGGCGTGGCGGAGGCCGGATTTGCGCCTGGGGTCATTCTTTACATGACCTATTGGTTCCCTTCGGAACGGCGGGCCAAGGCGTTATCGATGTTCTTCATGGCCATACCGCTGGCCGGCATCGTGGGCGGCCCGCTCTCCGGCTACATCATGCATGCGTTCCACGGTGTGCTGGACCTGGCCGGGTGGAAGTGGTTGTTCATGCTGGAAGCACTGCCCTCGCTCTTTCTCGGCGTAGCCATCCTGCTCTACCTTGACAACGGCATCCAGAGCGCCAAGTGGCTCACCCAGGCAGAAAAGGCACTGCTTGCGCGGAACATTGCCGGCGACAACGCGCAGAAGGTCATGCACTTGTCGACGCGCGCGTTCATCGCCGATCGCCGGCTCTGGCTGATGGCGGCCATCTACTTCTGCGTCGTGCTCGGCCAGTATGGCTTGACGTTCTGGCTGCC
The DNA here is from genome assembly GCF_044627735.1 of Cupriavidus sp. CuC1. Lineage (NCBI taxonomy): Bacteria > Pseudomonadati > Pseudomonadota > Betaproteobacteria > Burkholderiales > Burkholderiaceae > Cupriavidus > Cupriavidus sp. CuC1. The sequence goes on from NZ_JBIUHC010000237.1 coordinate 5,313, forward strand.
CACCATCGTCAGGAAGGCCGGTGTCGCGGATCCGCTGTGGGTTGGCATCCTCACCGCCTTGCCGTACCTGTGCGCGATCATCGCGCTGCCGTTGGTCGGCATGAGCGCCGACCGCCACCGCGAGCGGCGCCTGCACCTGGCGATCCCGATGCTGGTGGCGGCAGCTGCCTTTGCGACGCTTCCCCTGCTTGGCAGCGTCGCGGCTTCGATCGTCTGCCTGAGCATCGCCGCAGCGGGCATCCTGACTTCATCATCGCAGTTCTGGGCATTGCCCACCGCGCTGCTGGGCGGCATGTCGGCAGCTGCCGGGATCGCCGCGGTCAATTGCTTTGCCAACCTGGCCGGCTTCTTTTCCCCGGCCATCGTAGGCTGGCTCAATGACCTGACCGGCAAATCCACGGCCGGCCTGATCTTCATCTCGGTTGCCATCGTTCTTGGCGCGTCGCTGGTCTTCCTTGTCCCGGCAAGGACCGTCAACCGTTGAAACTTCCCCTTGACCAACAGATACAGATACAAGCAGGAGACGAACATGAATGCATCATCATCCGACGCGCCCGTGCCATTGCCAGAGCGCGCCTATCGCATCCGCAGGAATGCCCTGTTGATGGGTGAAGTGCAGGGCCAGGGCTATATCGGGCAAGCACTCGACATTGCGGACGTCCTTGCCGTCGCGTACTTCGGCGCCATGCGCTACCGGCCGGAAGATCCGGAGTGGGAGGGGCGCGATCGCTTCCTCCTGTCCAACGGGCACTACGCCATTGCCCTGTACGCCGCCTTGTTCGAAGCAGGCATCCTGCCAGCGGACGAACTGGAGACGTATGGCAGCGACGATAGCCGCCTGCCGATGTCAGGCATGGCAAGTTATACGCCAGGCATGGAGATGTCTGGCGGATCCCTGGGACAAGGCCTGACGATTGCCGTTGGCCGTTGCCTTGGCCTCAAGCGCAAGGGCTCCGATGCCTTCGTCTATACGCTGTTCTCCGATGGCGAACTGGATGAAGGCGCGATCTGGGAAGGGATCATGTCGGCGAGCCACTGGAAGCTGGACAACCTCATCGCCATTGTCGACGTCAACAACCAGCAGGCCGACGGGCCATCGACGCAGATCATGGCGTTCGAGCCGCTGGTGGAAAAGCTGGAGGCGTTCGGCTGGTTCACGCAGCGCGTCGATGGCAACGATATCGCGGCGGTTGCGGCGGCATTCGACGCGGCGCGGTCGCATCCGGGCGCGCAGCCCCGCATGATTGTCTGCGATACGCGCATGGGCTGCGGCGTTCCTTTCCTGGAACAACGCGAGAAGAACCACTTTATCCGCGTCGACGCCCACGAGTGGCAGCTCGCGCTGGAGGCACTGGAAGCCGGGAGGCAAGCATGAGCAACGCAACCTTGAACAAGCCGCGTCTGAAGACGTCAGCCATGATCGCATCGATAGCCGCAGAGGGCCAGGCGACGCGCCCTGCCCCGTTCGGACACGCGCTGGTGGAACTGGCCCGCAACAAGCCCGACGTCATCGGCATGACGGCGGACCTCGGCAAGTACACCGACCTGCATCTCTTTGCGAAGGCGTTCCCCGAGCGCTACTACCAGATGGGCATGGCCGAGCAGTTGCTGATGGGCGCCGCCGCCGGCCTTGCGCACGAGGGGGCACAACCCTTTGTCACCACGTACGCGGTGTTTGCCACGCGCCGCGCCTATGACTTCATGCACCAGGCCATCGCCGAAGACAACCTGGACGTGAAGATCGTCTGCGCGCTGCCCGGCCTGACGACAGGCTACGGGCCAAGCCATCAGGCTGCCGAGGACCTGGCGTTGATGCGCGCGATGCCAAACATGACCGTCATCGATCCGTGCGACGCGCTGGACATCGAGCAAATGGTGCCGGCCATCGCGGCGCATCGCGGCCCTGTCTACGCGCGGCTGCTGCGCGGCAACGTTCCCGTGGTGCTCGATGAATATGACTATCGCTTTGAGCTAGGCAAGGCAAAGCTGCTGCGCGACGGCGCGGAGGTGCTGGTGATTTCGTCGGGCATCATGACGATGCGCGCGCTCGAAGTGGCCAAGGCGCTGGAGGCGGATCGCATCGGCACGGCTGTGCTGCACGTGCCGACGATCAAGCCCCTTGACACCGAGGCCATCGTGCGCGAGGCAAGACGCTCTGGCCGGCTCATCGTTGTTGCCGAGAACCACACGGTGATCGGTGGCCTTGGCGAAGGCGTGGCGGCCGCGCTGATGCGCGCGGGCGTTAGCGCGCCATTCCGGCAGATTGGCCTTCCGGATGCGTTCCTCGACGCCGGGGCATTGCCTACGCTGCATGATCGCTACGGCATTTCGACCAACGTCATGGCGGCAACCATCAAGGGTTGGCTCGGCTAAGGGGAGCCAAGCCGCGGCGGCTCGGCTGCGGGGAGGCCAATCACCGCCTCCCCCCAATCCACCCCACAATCTCCCCGAACACCGGCATGTCCATCGGCACCGACAAGTCCAGCGCCAGGTTGCGGCGGTAATACGGACTCAGGTCCAGCCCCACGCCAAGCCCCAGCACCTCCACGTCGCGCAGCGTTTCATGCCGCGCCACCACTTCCTTCAGGTGGTTGTCCAGGTAAAACGCATCGTTGGCTTGCCCCGTGGCGCTGTCCATCGGGCTGCCGTCCGAGATCACGATCAGGATCCGGCGGGCCTCGGCGCGGGCCAGCAACCGCGCGCAGGCCCAGTCGACCGCCTCGCCGTCCACGCCTTCGCGGAACAGGTCGGCCTTGAACAGCGCGGCGATGCTGGCACGGGCCCGCCGCCAGCTTGTGGCGGCGTCCTTGAACACCATGTGGCAGGTTTCATTGAGCCGGCCGGGATGCGCGGGGCGGCCCCGGGCCAGCCAGTCGAGCCGGGCGCGGCCGCCATTCCACGCGCCGGTGGTGAAGCCCAGCACCTCGCTGGCCACGCCGGCCTGGTCGAGCGCGCGGGTGAGGATGTCGACCATCATGGCGACCGGCTCGATATGCGCTTTCATCGAGCCCGAGCAATCGATCAGGAAGCTCACCGCGCAATCCGCCTGCAGCCGGTGCCGCTCTTGCCGGAACAGCCGGCGCTCGGCCGGCGAGCTGACCAGTTGCGCGAGGCGCCGGCCGTCTATGCGGCCGTCTTCCTCGCCGAAGGACCAGCCATCGCGCTGCGGCACGGCGAGCGATGCCGTAAGCGCGCGCGCCAGCCTTGCCACGTTGATGCCTTGTTCGGCGATGCGCCGGTCCAGGCGTTCGCGATATTCCGCCAGCAGATCGTTGCGCACCAGCGTGCCGGGGGCGATTTCCCGGTCGTAGCGCGTGGCGTAGGCGCGGTAGCCGTGGTCGGATGCGTGCAGCACGCGGCTGTTGCCGGTGGCGGCCATGGCCATGGCTTCGACCTCATCGTCCTCGAAGCCGAGCGCTAGTGAGAACGCCACGCGCACGGCTTCGTTGTCTTCCGCGTCTTCGGCATCGCCTTGCGCGCCGCCCGGGTGGTTTGCGCGCAGCATCTCGCCCACCAGCCGAGCCAGTTCGAGGGCATGGACGGCGAATGCGCCCTGCTCCGCACGGTGCCGGCGCAAGCCCGCCAGCGACACGCCGAGCGCCGGCACGATGGCCGCGCGCGTGGCTTCGATCAGGTCTTCGGTGTCCTCCAGCACTGGCCAGCCGGACAGGCGCGACCATGCGATCTGCGCCACGGTGTACAGCAGGATGCCGAGGTGGCTCTCGGCCAGGCCGCTGCGATGGAACGCGCGGGACCAGGCCTCGAAGCGGTGGCGCAGGTTCTGCGCCAGGCCGGGCATGCCGGCGGGCAGCCGGGATTCGCAGCGCAGTTGTTCCAGCAGTTCGAATACCAGCCGTTCCACCGGATCTGCCGGGCACAACTGCTTGTGCAGATCCGCGTTGGAATGCGCAAGCCGCAACGCCGCGCCATCGGCAGCGCCGCGCAGGGACGCAAAATCGTCCGCCTGCGGGTCGGTGCGCAGATGCGGCTCATGCAGCGGCAGTGGCCGCAGATCGCGGCACAGGCGGCCATCGCGGTAATGCAGCGCGCCGTCGCCGGTGAGGGCGCGCACCGCCGCCGCGCACAGGGCCTCGCGCTGCTGGCCGCGGCGGGCTGCCTGCCGGTCCGTCGTCATCAGCGCGGCTCCGGCACACCGTTGCGCGCGGCTTCCACCTCCCGGCCAAAGCAGCGCTGGAAGTACTCGCCCACGATCGGGCGCTCTGCGTCATCGCATTTGTTGAGAAAGCTCAGCCGGAACGCCAGCGCCGGATCGCGGAAGATCTGGCAGTTCTCCGCCCAGCTGATCACCGTGCGCGGCGACATCAGCGTGGACAGGTCGCCCGTGGCAAAGCCCTTGCGCGTGAGCTCGGCCACGCTCACCATCGACTCGATCAGCGCACGGCCGGCGTCATCGGCCAGCTCCGGCACGCGGGCCAGCACGATGCCGGCCTCTTCCGCGCGCGGCAGGTAGTTGAGCGTGGCGACCACGTTCCAGCGGTCCATCTGCGCGTGGTTCAGCATCTGGGTGCCGTGGTACAGGCCGTTCAGGTTGCCGAGCCCCACCGTGTTGGTGGTGGCGAACATGCGGAACGACGGATGGGGATGGATCACGCGGTTCTGGTCGAGCAGCGTGAACTTGCCGTCGCGCTCCAGCATGCGCTGGATCACGAACATCACATCGGGGCGGCCCGCATCGTATTCGTCAAAGATCAGCGCCACCGGGCGCTGCAGCGCCCACGGCACGATCCCTTCCTGGAATTCGGTGACCTGGCGGCCGTCGCGCACCACGATGGCGTCCTTGCCGACCAGGTCCAGCCGGCTGATATGGCCGTCGAGGTTCACGCGCACGCAAGGCCAGTTCAGGCGCGCCGCCACCTGCTCGATATGGGTCGACTTGCCGGTGCCGTGCAGCCCCTGCACCATCACGCGGCGATCCCGCGTAAAGCCGGCAAGAATCGCCAGCGTCACTTCCGGGTTGAAGCGGTAGGCCTCGTCGATCTCCGGCACGTGATCGTCGCGCTCGCTGAATGCCGGCACCATCAGGCCGGAGTCGATGCCAAACAGGGTGCGCACCGCGACCATCTTGTCCGGTTTGCCAGTCACGATATCCATCACGTTGGTCTCCTTTGGGCGCCGCCCTTTCAGCCATGATAGAGCAGTTTCAATTTTAGATACAAATCATCTCGTTTATTGAAATCACCTATTGACCTTCGACGCGGGCCGACCTACATTTCACTCAACAAACACTTTTCGGGACGCTTAGTTCCGTTTTGATAACTAGACCGGAGACACACCATGAGTGAACACCTGCCTGAAGCCCTCAAGACCAGCGCGCTGCCCGCCACCACCGGCCCGCAGGAGATGACTCCGTCGGAAGCCTTTGTCGAGACCCTCGCCGCCAACGGCGTCACCGACATGTTCGGCATCATGGGTTCGGCCTTCATGGACGCCATGGACATCTTCGCCCCCGCCGGCATCCGCCTGATCCCCGTGGTGCACGAGCAAGGCGCAGGGCACATGGCCGATGGCTATGCCCGCGTCTCGGGCCGCCACGGCGTGGTCATCGGCCAGAACGGCCCTGGCATCAGCAACTGCGTCACCGC
>NZ_JBIUHC010000238.1:0-10875 GCF_044627735.1 Cupriavidus sp. CuC1
GCCTGCACATCGCCGCTGATCAGCACCGGCCGCCTCCCAACTGTCCCAGCACGAAGCGCACGATGCGTTCGGCATGCACCCCCGCCATCTCGATACGAGCGCCGCCGAGCGTAACGACCACCTGGTCGCGTGACCTCGATAGCGCTGAGTCGCTTGCCGACAGGACATTCGGCACCGCAACCGTAGCCGCAGCGATGAACGCCGTGTCCGCAGTCACTGCCATCGGCGGCGCCACCGGCGATTGCTGCTCGTCGTTCAAGCGCTTGCGCCACAAGCCGAAAGTACTGACCGCCAAGCCGTGTTGCCGGCAGAAGGCGCGAATGCTCCCGCCGCTGTTCCGCCATTGCGCCAGCAGATCGCGCCAGAAAGCCTCATCGTGGCGGTCATACCTTGCCCCGGCTCGTCCGCTCTTACCTTCCCGCTGATCGGCCATCGCTTCACTCCCAGAGATCGTGAAGCTCCTACCTTCTCATCGCCGCCCTCTACTCGCCAGACGGGTTCCGCTGACGGTTACCGTGCGCCAATCTCGATCATCGGCAACGAGGGCCTGGTCGGAATTGAAGTCGTCATGGGGAAAGTGGCGATGTTGCAGACGGCCCTCGTGACATGCTCAGGCCAGGCATATCGGATAGCCGCAAGAATCCTCGTAGAGGAGTTCAGCCAAGCCGGTGCACTGCAGATGCTAATGTTGCCCTATATGCAGTCACTTATCACGCAGATAGCACAGACAGTCGCATGTAGCCAGGGGCATTCGATCGAGCAGCAATTGTGCAGATGGCTGTTACTCAGCATTGATCGCCTACCGGCAAACCAGCCCAGCAGTGTAGCGAAGGAGTTGATCCTCGGCTTCATCGGCGAGCTGCAATTCAATGTGATGGAAGCGATTACCAGTTTGCAGGAAGACGGCGTGATCCGCTGCGACAATAGGCAAATGGAAGTGCTAGATAGGAGTGCTCTCGAGAAGCGCACATGCGCGTGCTATGGCGTGGTGAAGCGGAAATCTGAGAGACTGTTCTCCGGCGTTGGGTAGAAGGGGGGCCACCCGAGTGGCTCCTTGTCTAGGGTGTCAGCTGTGACAGACGCCCGATCGGAGCCTATGACTAGGGAGCGGTTCCGCCATTGGGTGTCGTTATTCCGCAGAATCTTTCGATAATGCCCTGTAACTCAGGCGCACCGACAGGCTTGGAAACGTGAAGGTCGAACCCTGCTTCAGTGGAACGAGCGCGGTCGGACGGTTGGCTCCAGCCCGATACGGCAACAATGGCGGTCGACTTTCCCCAGTGGGTCGCGCGAATCGCCCTTGCAATGCCATCATCCAGATCCGGAAGACCGATATCGAGCAAAATCAGGTGGGGTCGGATAACCTCGGCGATCTCTTTGCCACGCTGGCCGGTGTCGGCAGTCCATACGTCAACGCCGATCAGGGTAAGCAGTGCCTCCAAACTCTCCAGCAGATCCACATTGTCATCAACGACAAGGACGCGGCTCTTCCGGAGACTGTGCACAGCTTCCTGAGTCTTAACGATATCGGGCGCTGCTATGTCCCGTTCCGGCATCGGCATCGGCATCGGCATCGGCATCGGCAAGCGGATTATAAATTCGCTCCCTCTGCCCAGCCCCGCGCTGCGGACCTCGATGGTGCCCTGGTGCATTTCCACAATTTGCTTGGCGAGTGCGAGGCCGATTCCCATTCCAGCACTGCCGGCAACCGGCTGGCCATTGCCGAGCTGGCTGAACATGCCAAAGACTTCGCTCAGATCCTTGGGGTCCAGACCGATGCCATTGTCGGCCACTCGCAGCACGACCTTATGGTCGCTTACCTCGCTGGATAGGCTGATTTCGCCCCCGGGGTGCGTGAACTTCGCAGCGTTATGCAGAAGGTTCGCTAGGGCCTGGCTCAGTCTGCCTCCGTCGCCATGCAGGGTCACCTCGCCATCGGCCTGTGTCACCGACAGGTGATGTCCTGCAGCACAGAATGCAGGCTCGGTTGTTTCGACCGCCAGCCTAACGATATCCCTGACATCGATGGCGGAGCTATGTACCTTGAGCTTGCCGGAGGTGATACGGGAAACATCCATCAAGTCGTCGATCAACCGGCTCAGGTGCCCAAGTTGTCGATCCATGATATCGAACAGCCTGTCCATGTCTGCCGCAGTACCCCCATGCTTGCGACGCAACAATTCGACGCAATTGCGCACCGGTGCGAGGGGATTGCGCAGTTCATGAGCCAGCGTCGCTAAGAACACGTCCTTTGCGCGGCCTGCTTGTACAAGGATTTGCTGTGCGCTCTTCAATTGGCTCACATCGACCAGCACATTCACCGCGCCGATCAATTCTCCTCGCTCGTCACGGAATGGGTTGGCGTGCGCCAGCACGTCTAGCCGCGTCCCATCGGGCCGCTCCACCACAATTTCTTCGCCGTTGTAGCTAAGGCCGTTGCGGATGGTGAGCGCCATCCAGCATTCATCATGCGTAATGGGAGCACCGTCCTTGGTGTACAAGCGGAAGGAACCACAGAATCGGTCCACTGAACTTTTCAACTCTGGGGCACGCCCCCATAGTTCAATTGCCTTCGGGTTGAAGTAAGTGATGAGCCCTTCGCGGTCGCAAGTGTAGGCTGCGGCTGGCAGGGTTTCGAGAAGGCGCCGGAATTCAACCTCGGCCCCGAATGATATGTCGGGATCGCCCGCTACCGGTCGGAGCGGAACAACCTTTGCACTCATACTGATACCTCCTCTGAAGCGATGTCCCGAGGAGATGTGCGGCGCGGGAGATGGACTTTTGTGCGCCCGAGGTTCGGTTGCATCTAAGTCGAAGACAAGTGTAGCAGTTGAGCATTGGCAGTTCACCACACAGCGTCGATTTTGGCGCAGTTGTGTAGCAGTACCCGATTCTTCTCCCTGAAGCATAAATAAACCTTCACTTGTAAGACTAAACCTACATCGGTGTGCGCCCTGTTTCGCGCGACCGACCCACCCGGCAGGTCTCTGCCTCGATTGAGGCGCACGGGTGGAGCATGAAGGCCGCGCTAACGCTGGAGCTTCCGATATTCATTGAAATGTCGGATCGCTTGCATCCCGTTGCCGAGGAGCTCGTAGAGACGAGCCGCGTTGAAGTGCGCGTCGGCAAAGTCCGGCGCTAATTGGATACAACGCTCATAGCTGGTGAGTGCCTCCCCGGGACGTTCCTGATCCTCCAACGCCACGGCTAAGTTGAAGTGGAGCAACGGCTCGCTCGGCAGCTGTGAGATGCCAGAACGGTAAAGCTCGGCCGCGTCTCCAAACCGGCGCGCGTCGCACAGCATGCAGCCCAGGTTGAGATACGGATCCAGAAACGTTGGTTCTGCCGCCAAGGCCCGCCTGTATGCTGCCTCGGCTTCGATCGGCTTCTCCGTTTCCAGCTCGGCGCCGACGAGAAACCAATCCTGCGCCTCGGCCGCCGGCGCCCGCGCATCGTGTAGGGACTCAACGACGGCTGTACCTGGCTCGCCTGGTTCAAGGTCCATCAGCATCTGCCCCGACACAGCCTGCCACCCCCTGCCCTCATCCCTCGTCGCCACCTCGCTACCCATTGCGCGAATCCGCACGCCGGACAACGGCTGGCCGGCGCCACGAGACGCCTTCACCCGCGCAAGCGCACGCACGATCAATCTCGTTGGTATCCTTGCGTCATGCAGCGAATTCGCGGTCCGGAGCAGCACCATGTCCTGGAACGTGAAGAGGTATTCCCGACGCGGGCCTCGCGAGGGAGTAATGATCCGTTCGGCTACCAGTTTGGTTGCCACAGAGCGAGGGATACCCAGCATCGCCTCGGCGTCCTTCAGAGTGTACGTCGGCATTGGCCCGTCACTTTTTTCCCGCTGAAGCGCGCTTGGCGGGAGCTGGCGCCGGCGCCACAGTGGCGCGCTTCGCCACCTTACTGGGCTTACCCACCGCTTTGACCGGGGAGCTCGCTACTTTCGTTCCGCCCTGTTTGCGCTGGTTCATGCTCGCGCGCAGCGCCTCCATCAGGTCGATCACTTCTGCGCCTTGACGCGGCTCGCTTCGCTCCTCGCTCACGGCGATCTTCTTGCCGGCGATCTTCTTGTCAATGGCCGCCAGAATGCGGTCTTTCTCCTCATCCTTGTAGGCCGAGGGATCGTATCCTTCTACCGAGTTCTGCTCGATCAGCTGCTGGGCCAACGCCAGTTCGGCTGGCTGGACCGGGGCTTTCTCCACGTGCAGGTCCACCATCGATCGAACCTCGTCAGCGTAGAGTAGTTGCTGTAGCACCAAGCCCTCGTCGGTCGCACGCACCTGCACCATGTATTGCTTGCCTTTCCAAGTCCACTGCGCGAGCGCACAGGTTCCTGTCTTTCGCATAGCTTCGGCCAGCAAGTTGTATGGCTTGCCGCCACGCTTGTCTGGGCCCAGGTAGTAGGCCTTGTCGAAGTAGATCGGATCGATGGCCCCGGATGGCATGAACGACACGATGTCGACCGTGTGCTTCGCCTCGTCCTCCAGCGCCTTCAATTCATCTGGCTCAAACACCGCATAATGATCCGGCTCGAACTCGTAGCCCTTGACCATCTCCGACCGCTCGACCACCACATCCTCGCGGATGCAGACGTATTGTTGCTTGAGCCTGGAGCCACAACCCTTGTGCAGCAGATTGAAGCCGATCCCAGACTTGCTTTCCGTGGCGCTGAAGATCTTCACAGGGATCGACACGAGGCCGAAGCTGAGGGAAAGAGAGGCAATGGAACGGGCGGCCATAGCAATCACCGTGCTGGGCGGAAGTACACCGATCAAGCTTAGATCGTGCCCGCAGTAATGGCGACGTAGCGGGTTCCCCTTGGGGATAGGCAAGCACTTTCCAGAAAGGCATGGGCGGGGCTCGACGCTCGTGCGTGTGTAGTTTTTAGTTTGCGTGCACAGCACTCTTGCAAGCAAATGTCGGACATCGGCTTATTGTCTCCCCGGCCCCGGGGGAAAATACTTCGATCACAGCCATCCACAGGAGACAACCTCATGGCAAACAAGAATGTGCACGTCGCTCCACACGGCGATAAATGGCACGTGATTCGCGAGGGCGCCAATCAACCGTCTTCCCAGCATGACGACCAAGAGCAGGCGATCGCCGCCGGCACTGCCGAGGCAAAGCAAGACAAGGTCGAACTGTTAGTTCATGGGCGTGATGGGAAAATCCGGATGCGCAACAGCTACGGACACGATCCCCGCGACGTGAAAGGCTAACGGACCTCAATCCGTGGCCAAGTCGGCATCATCCAACGCGCGCAGCCTGGAACGGTATCGCCAGAAGCGTGACTTCGCGGCCACGACGGAACCGAGCGACGAGGCCGCACGGTCGCTCGCGTCCGCCGCTGGCGGCGCGATGAGCTTTGTCGTGCAGAAGCATGCGGCTCGCCGGCTCCACTACGACTTTCGTCTCGAACTGGAGGGTACCCTCAAGAGTTGGGCGGTCCCCAAGGGACCCAGCTTGGATCCTGCTGAGAAGCGGATGGCCGTACATGTCGAGGATCACCCGCTGGATTATGCGAGCTTCGAAGGCGTGATCCCGCCCACGCAGTACGGGGCCGGCATCGTTATCGTTTGGGATCGAGGGACGTGGATACCGGTCGGCGATCCGGTGGCCGGGTACCACAGCGGCAAGCTGAAGTTCGAGCTGCAAGGTGAGAAGCTACGTGGCCGTTGGACCTTGATCAGGATGCACGGCCGCAGCGACAAGCGTCAGGAACCGTGGCTCTTGATCAAAGAGCGGGATGCGTTTGCGCGCTCCGCTGCGGAGTACGACATCACCGAAGCCTTGCCGGACAGCGTGCTGGCCAAGGTCAACAGCAGATCGGGGGCCGGTCGTAAAGCGAAGACAGCCGTGCCAAAGCGGCGTCGCTCGCATCCGGGCCAGGGCCGACAGGTATTACCCGCTGCAGCACGCCCTGCCCCCCTTCCACTTGCGTTGGCCCCGCAACTGGCGACGCTCGCTTCAACGGTGCCGCGCAATGCATCACAATGGGCCTATGAGATCAAGTTCGATGGGTATCGGATGTTGGCCCGCGTCGACGGCATGGAAGTCCGCCTCTTTACGAGAAACGGCCATGATTGGACCTCGCGCCTCAAGTCGCTCGCGGCAGAGATTGGGGCCCTCGACCTTGGCTCTGCCTGGCTGGATGGCGAGATTGTCATTCTGAGCGATAAGGGCACCACGGATTTCCAGGCGCTGCAGAATGCCTTTGAAACGTCGCTGGTGCAGGACATCCAGTACTTCGTCTTTGACCTCCCCTTCTTCGAGAGCCACGACCTACGGCAAGTCCCCTTGGCCGAGCGCAGGGCGCTGCTAAAGGAGGTGATGGCCGTGCACGTTGCAAGACGACTCAGGTACAGCGAAGCCTTTGAGGGCACGCCGGACGACCTTCTTGCCGCAGCGTGCCAGATGGGCCTGGAGGGCCTGATTGGCAAGCGCGTTGACGCGCCGTACGTTTCGACCCGGGCGCCAAGTTGGATCAAGCTCAAATGCACGAAGCAACAAGAGTTCATCATCTGCGGGTTCACGGCCCCGAAGGGAAGCCGGCATGGCCTCGGCGCACTCCTGCTTGGCTTGCACGATGAAGCCGGCAAGCTGCACTACGCGGGCAGCGTTGGAAGCGGCCTGGATTCGCGCATGCTGAACAAGCTGTTCGCATTGCTGACCCAGCTGGAAGTGCCAGCCTGTCCCTTCGAGAAGCCGCCACCACGGGTAACCGGCCAATGGGTCAAACCGAAGCTGGTCGCCGAGATCTCGTTCGCCGAGTGGACCAAAGAGGGTCGAGTACGGCATGCGGTCTTCCATGCGCTACGCGCGGACAAGGAACCCGGCAGCGTGACGCGGGAGCGGGCGGTGGAGGTGGAGCCCCCGCGGCCACGCCCGGCTCGCTCTGTGAAGGTCACCAACGCAAAACGCGTGATTGACCCAACGACGGGGCTGACGAAAGGCGACCTGGTCGGCTTCTACGAGGCCATCGCGCCGCATCTGCTTCCCCATCTGCGCGGGCGGCCCGTAGCCTTACTGCGGGGCCCCACCGGTATTGGTGGAGAGCTTTTTTTCCAGAAGCACGCTGAGGCGAGCACGATTCCGGGCATGACGTTACTGGATCCTTCGCTCTGGGAAGGACATCCGGCACTACTCGAGGTCCCACGCGAGACCGCCATCGTGAGTGCGGCGCAACTCAATGTGATCGAGTTCCACACCTGGAATGCGACCAAGCGCAGCATCGATAAGCCCGATCGCATCATCTTTGACCTGGACCCCGGCGAGGGCGTGCCCTGGCAGCACATGCTGGATGCCGCCATGCTGACGAGGGCGATGCTGGATGAGCTTGGCCTGATGAGCTATCTCAAGACCAGTGGCGGCAAAGGCCTGCATGTCGTCGTGCCAATCGCGCCCAGTCTGCCGTGGAACACCGTGAAGACGTTTTCACAGGATGTCGTTCTCCATATCGCCAGAACCATTCCGCAGCGCTTCGTTTCCAAAAGTGGGCCGCGCAATCGTATTGGGAAGATCTTCATCGACTACCTTCGCAATGGCCATGGCGCCACGACGGCATCCGCGTTCTCTGCACGCGCGCGGTCAGGTCTCGGCGTCTCGATGCCTGTAGCCTGGGAGGAGTTGGAGGAGCTGACAGGAGGCGATCATTGGACGATCCGGACTGCTGTGCCGCGCATTGAAGCCGTCGGCTATGTTGATCCGTGGGCCGGATATTCTGATACCGGAAAGAAGCAACAACTGAGTCCTGCCTTCCGGAAAATGGCTGGATAGGTGGGATGGAAATGTATGGAGGCCTTTTTATGACAAACCTGGAGGCATTTCCTGCTGCGGAGCGCGAAGCCTTTGCCAACGCCTGCCGGCGGCACGGATTCATCGCGGCGGACTTCAGCGTCTGCGACACCACCGAAAGCGAGGTCCGCTTGGTCAGCGTACTTCGGCCCGAGACAGGAGCGCTGATGCAATATGCGGCAGGCCCTCGTGAGTTTTGGCCCGCAGAGTTCGAACAGGACCTGAGTTCCGAGATCTTTGGCAGCGCTCCCGACTGACGAATGGTGTGAGAGATCGGAATTCGCTGGATTGCTGCGCAGCCCGCCGATGCAGACGCGTGCCGCTCAACACCATAGCGGACAAGGAGCAAGCAAACGCCTTCGAAGCGGAGTTGTTCCAGCCAAAGACTCGCCTGTCGGGAGCCGAGCGCGCGCTGGCGACGAAGCCAACCGGGAAGGCGGAAAACGACCAGCGCATCGCCACCGACAAGATCGCTCGGGCGCAACGCAATCTGGCGGATCTGCAACGTATCACACCGCTCGATCGCGATGCGCGCATCTTTCCGAGTCACCATGCACAGGTCATGATCATGAAGAACGGACGACGCCTCATCGTTCCGATGCGGTATGAATGTCGTCTGCCTGGCTGGACGGAAGCGATGGAGAAACAGAAGCCCGGAACCTACAATGCCAGGCGCGACAACCTGGACAAAGCATGGCGCAAGCTGTTCGGCTTTCACCACGGCCTCATGGTCGTCACCCGCTTCTACGAGAACGTGGAGCGCGCGGGGGAGAACCAGCAAAAACAGATGGGACCGGATAACCTCGGCGACCTCCTTGCCCGCTTGCCGCTGTCGGAAGTCCATACGTCCACGCCCGCTTGCAGGCTCGCGTCAGTGGGTCAGGTGGTGGATGACGTGGTCCGCCACTTCGCGCCATTTTGAACTGGAAATGATCGCATGTCCGGCGTCCTCGATCATGACTGGGTCTGTTTGATAGGAACGTGCTGTTGCTGTGACGACGTCAAATGGAATGATGCGGTCACGGGCACCGCCAATGACCTGAACGTCGGCGGTAATGTTGTCGGGGTTAACGTAGGCCGGCTTCCCTTCAGCAGCCTGCATCGCAATTACTTTTCCGAGCGGATCGCCCATGTTTTCGACAACTGGGTCAAGGGTGCTGGGCGGGAGCCCCCAGGGCGGCACGGACGAGATCAGGGAGGCCTTGCTGATGTGGGTATTCCCCTCAATAGCTCGCTGCGTCAGGAATCCCCCCATCGAATGCCCGATGATAATCGTCGGTTGCTCGCCCAGGTGCCGCAAGATGGCCTTGACGTCCTCTTCATAGCCACGCAAGGTAAGGTCCTCGCGAATCTCGCTGCCACCGTGTCCGCGCAAGGAAAGGGCACTACTGCTGAACCCGTGCCCCGAAAAGTATGGGAGAAAGTTCTCCCGCCACTGCCAGCCATCTTCCGCCACACCGTGAATGAAGAGGACGTGTGCACGAGCCTCGTGCGCGTCGGCGTGAAAGATCTCCAGCCCATCGATAACTTCGTACCGGCAAGCCTCTGCAGGGTTGGTATCGGCTATCTTTATCGAGCACGCGGTCTCCTCACCATCCTGCTCGAAAATTGTCGTCAGGCCGCGGCACAATGACGCCATGCGGCCGTTACGTCGTAGATATTGGACATGGAGCGTGGTGAGCTTGCGGCGCCTGGCGTGCAGCAAGGCCTGGTTGAACAGGAGGCGTCCAATGCCCTTGCCCTGGCAGAACCCTTCTACGCTGCCGAGTTGCCCAGCGGGGTGGCTCTCCCGCTGAAAGACGGCGACATGGACGACTCCAATGAGCAGGTCGCGATAGTGGGCGCCAATGACGATGTCCCGGTTAAAGTTGATGTGATCGGTGTAATGCTTCAGGCCCTCCGCGGTGCAGTGGAAACCGAAACGGGTGAAGCGAACTTCGGCAGACATCGCATCGAGGTGGGCACGGATGGCAGGGCGAGTATTTGCCGAAAGCCTACTGAATTCAACGCTCATGGCGGCTCCTGTTGTTGCAGTGCAGCAAAAACCGAGTCTACACCTTTCCCTGGGGAAGACAAGGGTTTACCCGGAACGGGCCACTGCGATGCTTAATCTTTCCCACCGGCTCGATCGGGCGATTGATGCAGGGGCATCGCTTCGCGCGAGGACCGCGCGGGCCGAAAGAAAGCGGCTGCGGCCGCCTCTCACGTTGTGGGATTCCCTAAGGCGAAACTTCATCCTTTCGTACTCTTTTCGTCGCAGCACAACTCAACTAAATTGGATGCGATTCAGCCTGCTCGCCGAGTATTAACGTTGGACGATTCTCGGTAAGATCGCGCGCAAATGGAGATGAAGGCGGAAAAATCTTGGTTCACGCCGCCGATATGACCCCAGGGTCGAATGATGCAAGCACGCTTTGCGAATGGTCCCTGCCGGCCGGCATATGACTCGTTTTTCACGGGGGTTTTCGATGGCCCGACTAGAGACGTTTCCCGCCGCTGAGCGCGATGCATTCGCCAACGCATGCCGGCGCCACGGCTTTATTGCGGCCGACTTCTGCGTATGCGACTGCGCGGATGACGGCACCCTCGGGATTCGCCTGGTCAGCGTGCGTCGCACCAAAGTTGACGCATCGATGCTGTATGCCGCCGACGTTCGCGAGTCCTGGCCTGCAGGGTTCGAGCTCGACTTGATGACGGGAACGTTTGGGACTGTAGCGGACTGAGGCGACCGCAGGCGTCGGCGAGCGGAAAACAAAAGTGAGAATCGAACTGCCTATTCGTCTGGCAGAGTGTACTGATGACTCATCTCGCCCATCTCGTGTCTGACCCGACGAAATTTGCACCAGATCGCCCTCACGTCGGCAGTCTTTTTTTGAATAGGGCTTCATCATCGCGCGCGTAGCGCCTTCCGGCCGTGGCGGGCAGCCTCGCCAGGCCACAGGAGTAAGGCATCTCCCAACGCACTTCCATTGTCAGCCGCTCTCATCCACTAGTACAACATCCCGCAAATAGGTTGAATAATTAATTGGCTCGGATATCATGGCGGGATGAGTCGAGGCCGCCATG
>NZ_JBIUHC010000239.1:0-10821 GCF_044627735.1 Cupriavidus sp. CuC1
TCTTGGCGAGACAAGAAAGTAGGTCGCCTCCCCGCAGGGGAGGTGAAACTGCCTTTGACTTTGACGTTAAGCAGTTGCAGTTGCAGTTGTAGTCGCAGTTGCAGTTGTAGTCGCAGTCGCACCCAACATATCGATCTACGCCCGCCTGAAAAACGCGCTAACCACCAACCCGGTTGCCGGCGGCGGCCGATTCGCTAACATCAATCTCCCCCCATTGCGCTGCAAGATCCGATTAACAATCGACATCCCCAGCCCGGCCCCCTTGGCCTCGCTACGCGCGTCATCGAGCCGGTAGAAGGGCCTTGTCAGCAACGGGAGTTGCGCTTCCGGAACGCCGCTGCCATGGTCGGCAACGGTCAGCACGGCTTCCTTGTCTTCGATCCGGGTGCTGATTTCGACCACGGCCACGCCGTTGTCTTCATCCTTGGCATAGCGCCGGGCGTTTTCAACGAGGTTGTCGAGGATGCGCTGGACTTCCATGCGGTTGGCGACGGCCATCACGGGGTCGCCGGCGCGTACGTGCACGCGGACATCGTCGTGCGCGCCATAGACGCCGACGGCGTCTTGCACCAGCGCGGAGAGGTCGAGCGGTTCGACCGTTTCCAGCGCGGGGCGGGCGTAGTTGAGGAACTGGCCGATGATGGCGTCCATCTGTTCGATGTCGGCGATCATGGCTTCACGCGTGGTGTTATCCACGGGTGACATCTCGGTTTCCAGCCGCAGCCGCGTGAGCGGCGTGCGCAGGTCGTGCGAGATGCCGGCCAGCATGACGACGCGATCGTCGTCGAGCTGGCGCAGGTCGCGCACCATCTGGTTGAAGCTGTGGTTGGCCTGCGCCACTTCGCTGGCGCCGTGCTCGGGCAGGGTGGGCGGGTCGCCGCCGCCGCCGATGGCGCGTGCCGCGTTGGCCAGCCGCTTGAGCGGGTGGTTGACCAGCGACGTGATAAAGGCTGCGCCGATGATCGACAGCAATAGGGCGGCGATGCTCCACCAAAGCCACTGGATGCCGGGCACGCGCTCGAACCGTTCGGGGCTGATCGCCACCCAGTAATCGTCGCCCTCGATCTCGAAACTCACCCATACGCCGGGAATATCGTTCACGGTGGTGGCGATGACGGTCCCTTCGCCGAGCCGGCCGCGAATCTCCTGCTGCACCAGCTGGGTCAGGAAGGGGTTCGTGGTGGGCACGGAGAAATCGTCGTCTTTCTCGCGCGGGTAGACCTTGATGCCCTCGTTCTGCACCAGGTCGAGCAGCAGGAAACGCCGCCGCGCGGGATCGGAATAGAGCAGGGCGGCGCGCGTGAGCTTGACCACGCTGACCACCTGCATGGCGATCTGCTGGGCGCGCGGCGCGCGTTCGAAGAGCCGATAACTCTGGAACCAGATACCCAGCGAGATCGCCAGCAAGAGGGCGATCAGCATGAAGGTTCGCCAGAACAGCGAACCGAACAGGCGCGTAGCCGTGCGGCTGAAGACAGTCGCCACGATGCGCGGCGCCTTACTTCACGCCATCGGGGATGAAGACGTAGCCGAGGCCCCAGACCGTCTGGATGAAACGCGGGTTGCCCGGATCAGGTTCGATCAGCTTGCGCAGGCGCGAGATCTGCACGTCCAGGCTGCGGTCGAATACCTCGTACTCGCGGCCGCGCGCCATTTCCATGAGCTTTTCGCGCGACAGCGGCTGGCGCGGATGCCGGGCGAAGACCTTGAGCACCGAGAATTCGCCGGTGGTCAGGGTGATCTCTTCATCATTTTTGGTCAGCGTGCGGGTAGCGAGGTTCAGCACGAAGTCGCCAAAGGCGAAGTTTTCCGGGGTTTCCGAAGGCGCGCCGGGGACTTCGGCGGGGCCCTTGCGCCGCAGCACGGCGTGGATCCGTGCGATCAGCTCGCGCGGGTTGAAGGGCTTCGGCAGGTAGTCGTCGGCGCCCATTTCGAGGCCGACGATGCGATCGACGTCCTCGCCCTTGGCGGTGAGCATGATGATGGGCGTCTGGTCGTTGGCGCCGCGCAGGCGGCGGCAGATCGACAGGCCGTCTTCACCGGGCATCATCAGGTCGAGCACTAGCAGGTCGAAACGCTCGCGCAACCAGAGCTTGTTCATCGCGGTGGCATTTTCTGCTACCAGTACGGTGAAGCCCTGTTCGCCAAGGTAACGGCGCAGCAGGTCGCGCAGACGGGGGTCGTCGTCCACGACGAGAATCTTGTGACTGGTATTTTCCATGGCGGTATCTTAGCGACAAACGCTTTCGGTCAAAATGGCTTAACAAAAGGTTACATACTTTACCCCGAGGTATGAAGGCGCGCATCCACCCTGCGTTTAAACTGCCGCATACCGTTTCCGTAGCCAGTCCCACGGGGTTTTCGTGGGTGTCCGCCGTGTAGTTCACTGCCATGACGTGGCGAGGCGGGGCTACTGGATGTCCGGCTTCCGGCGGTCCTGTAACCACCGTTTCCGAAGCCCAAACCGCCATTATCAATGAAAGTCACCCGCAAGCGAGCCGGGCATACCTTTTCCCGTGCCGGCGCGACTGTCGCGCTGTTGCTTGCCGCTAGTGCGGGGTACCCGCAATCGCCCGGCATGGCGCATTTGCTCCCGGGCGCTGGCAAGCCAGCAACCCGCGACGCCACCCCGCGCAACGAGCGCGAGCGCTACAGCCAGGACGAGGCGCGAGCGCGCGCCGGAAAGTACCGCGCCGAGCGTGACATGAACGACCGCCTGCCCCACGCGTTCCCGAACGACAAGCTTTCGCCCGACGAGCGGCGCAAGCTGCGCCAGAACCTGTACGAACTCGGGCGGGAGATGTACCAGGGCGGCTAGGCCTCAGGCACGCGCGCATGCGTGCAGCATGCCACGGCGCGCGGCATCCGGGATATCGGCGTCCGTCCTACTTCCGCCTCATGGCAGGCCGGCGTGCGGGACTTCGACTTCCATCATCAGGATATGGCCCAGGCGCGAAGCGCGGCGCTCGGCCTCGTCGAAGTTCGGCGCGGCGGCCAGGAACAGCGTGGTGCCGCGCGGGCCTCCCAGGGCGGCGGCGAAGATGCCCGTCCCGCAGGCAATCTCTTCATCAATGCGCCCACCCGGCATCACCCGCAACACGCGGTTGCCGATGGCGTCGGCAACCCAGAGCGCCTCTTGCGCATCTTGAGCGCACCCGTCAGCCGCCACCTTCGCGCCGCCCAGCACCTCGCCGAGTTCCGACCCGGCTGGCTGGCTGCCAAAGAGGGCCCAGTCGCGGCGCGGGCCGAGGGAGCCATCCGCGTGCAGGTCGAAGGCCGAGATGCGGTTGCCCAGGGTCTCGCCCACCACCAGGGACTTGCCGTCCGGCGTGATGACCGAACCATTGGGGAAGAACAGGCCGTCTGCCACCACGGTGACCGAGCCGTCCGGGTCGACCCTTGCCAGGCTGGCGGTGCGCATCGGGGCGCCGGCCATCAGGTCGAAACCGAAATTACCCACATAGGCGCGGCCCTGCTGGTCCACCACCATGTCGTTGGCATGGCCGCCGGCCACGCCGGACAGATCAGTTCGCGGTGCGCCATGCAGTGTCTCCGCTGTGATCTTTCGATCTTGTGATTGGTGTGCCTACATCCAATACGATTTGGGCTGGGACCGCAAGCGCGCCGCGGCGGGGGTCAGGCGCGTGGCTGGAAATGTCGCAGGAAGTCGACGAAGACCTCGGCCGCGAGCTGGGCGTCGTCGGCCGTCATGGTCTCCAGCGGGTTGTGGCTGATGCCGCCGTTGCCGCAGCGCACGAACAGCATGGCCACGTCGGTAATGCGCTGCATCATCATGGCGTCGTGGCCAGCACCCGAGGGCAGCTCGAAGGCTTCCAGCCCGCGCTTCCTGAGCACCGCGCCGAACTGGTCCATCAGCCAGCGCGCGCACGGCGCGTTGTTGACCGGCGTCACCCGTTCCACGCCGGCACTGAGGCCGCGACGCTCGGCGATCGCCTGGATGCCGGCCACGATGTCGGCGATGGCGGCCTCGCGGATGCTGTCTTCACCAGCACGGATGTCCATCGAGAACACGCACTCGGCGGGAATGACGTTGCTCGATCCGTTGGGCACCTGCAGCTGGCCCACCGTGCCGACCAGCGTCGGCACCTGAGCGCAGCGCTGCTCCACCAGCAGCACCATCTCCGCGGCGGCCGCCGCGGCGTCCTTGCGCATGGTCATGGGTGTGGTGCCGGCGTGGCTGGCCAGGCCCTCTACGCGGACCTGGAAGCGGCTGCTGCCGGCAATCTGCGTGACCACGCCGAGCGCCAGGCCGTGGTGCAGCAGGACCGGGCCTTGCTCGATATGCACTTCGACAAAGCCATGCAGGGTCGCGGGGTCCACCGCCGCGGCCCGCAGTGCGTCGATGCCGCCCGCGCCCGGCAGGCCGGAGGCGGCCAGCGCCTCGCGCAGGGTCACGCCGTCGGTGTCGGCACGATCCAGCAGGGCGGGGTCGAAGCGGCCGGCCAGCACGCTGCTGGCCAGGAAACTGGTCTTGAAGCGCAGGCCTTCTTCCTCGGCAAAGCCCACCACCTCGAAGTGATAGGGCAGGCGGATGCCGGCCGCGTTGAGCGCCCCAACCACCGCGACGGGCAGCAGGATGCCAAGCCGGCCGTCATAGCGCCCGCCGTTGCGCACGGTGTCGAAGTGCGATCCCGTCATCAGCACGCGCGCAGCATCGCCCACGGCCGGATCGGCGGCATAGCGGCCGATCACGTTGCCGATGGCGTCGATGCGGACCTGCATGCCCGCCGCCTCCATCCATGCCACCAGCTGGGCCGACGCTGCGCGGTGGGCCGGGGTCAGGTAGGCGCAGGTCAGGCCGCCTTCCATATCCGAGAAGCGGGCCAGCGCTGCGGCCTGGTCGAGAATGGTCTGGCCAAGCGGGAGGAGGGGGACGGCAGATTGGGTCATGGCAGCTCAGGCGAGTAATAATAAGGCGGCTAATGCCGTTAATGCGGTTAATGCAGCAATGCGAGCTAGGCGAAAAGCGCGGAGGTGGCGCTCAGCGGTTGCGCATCCACGTTTTCCACGCGATCCACAGCTTGCGCATGGGCGTGAGCGAGATGCGCTGGTTCAGCACCTGGAACTCACTGGCCTCCAGCTCATCGAGCAGCGTCTGGTAGATCGCGCCCATGACCAGGCCAGCGCGCTGGGCGCGGCGCTCGGTCCGGGGCAGCAGCGCCAGCGCCTCGCGGTACAGCGTGCGGGCTTGCTCGGCCTGGTAGCGCATGAGCGCGACGAAGCGATCGGAATGCGTGGCCTGGTTGATCTCGGAAACCGGCACCTGAAAGCGCTGCAGCGTGTTCACCGGCAGGTAGATCCGGCCGCGCCGGGCATCCTCGCCCACATCGCGCAGGATATTGACCATTTGCAGCGACAAGCCCATCTTTTCGGCGTACTCGAGCGTGCGCGGATCCGTGTGGCCAAGGATGCGGGCGCTCATGGTGCCGACCACGCCGGCCACGCAATGGCAATAGCGCGTGAGCGCGATGTCATCCAGGTAGCGCGACTGGTTGAGGTCCATCTCCATGCCTTCGAGCACTTCATTGAACATCGACTGGGTCAGCCCATAGGCTTGCGCGTGCGGCTGGAGCGCCTTGGTCACGGGGTGGGTTGGCGCACCGTTGAACATCTGGGCGAGCTCATTGCGCCACCAGGCCAGCTTCTGATAGGCCACGCTGGCGTCCTGGGTGTCGTCCACGACATCGTCGACCTCCCTGCACCAGGCATAGAGGGCGGTAATGGCCCGTCGCCGCTCGGGCGCCAGGAACAGGAAGCTGTAATAGAAGCTGGAGCCGCTCTGCGCGGCTTTTTCTTGGCAATACTGATCGGGCGTCACGCCGGTCTCGGGTCGGTGAATTGGGGGGTATTGGGGGCGTTTGCCTGCGCTGTCGCCGCGGCAACCTGACCGGCGCGGGGCGGTCGGCCTGACGAGATGGCGCAAGCCAGGGTCCTGCGCCAAGAGCCGCGATTTCCAGTCGTCAAGGCATTCCACGGCGAGAGGCAAGGCAGCGCGGGCGACGCGCCGGATTGTAGCATCGCGCTCCCGGCGGCAACTGCCCTGGGCGAGTGCGCCGCCGCGCGCTTCGGCCCGCGCGGATATCCAGCGCTGCGGCATTTGGCCGCACCCGGCCCGATTCCTGCGACTGACCTGGGGCACGGGGTGGGCAGCACGTTTGAAAAGTACGTTTCCGGCACTCCCCTGCGCGCGCCGTTTGACGCCTTCGGCTCCACCCCGTTACATTACTGACCGGCGAGTTATTAATCTGCCGCCGCTTCGCGCAGTGCCTGCAGTGCAACAGTTCCACCGATCTAACGCTTAACTCATGCCAGTGCCTTATCCCGGGCCGGAAGTTGCGGCCATCGAAGTGCCTTTTTCCACGCTTTGCGGCGCGAACGCGTTCGCGGCCGGCTTGCGCATGCGCGCTCGCGGCGCGTTGGTGGTCCTGCTGGTGCTCGCCGGGGTGGTGATGGGGCTGGCGGGGTGCAGCCGGCAGGCAGAGAAGGCGCCAGAGATCCGCCCGGTGCGCCTGATGCAGTTGCAGCCGGGCGCAGGCAAGACGGAATTCGAGTTCTCGGGCGATGTCCGGCCCCGGATCGAGTCGCGGCTGGGCTTTCGCGTGGGCGGCAAGATCGCCGCGCGCCTGGTCGACGTGGGCGCCACCGTGCGCAAGGGCCAGCCGCTCGCCCGGCTCGATCCCACGGACCTCGGCCTGGCGGAAGCCGGCTCGCGGGCGCAGTACGACGCGGCCAAGACTGACCGCGACCTCGCCGAGGCCGATCTCAAGCGCTACAACGAGCTGTTCGCCAAGAAATTCATCAGCGCGGCCGAGCAGCAACGCCGCCAGGCCACCTTTGACTCCGCCGTCTCCCGCCTGCGCCAGGCCGAGGCGGGGCTGCGCAACCAGGCCAACCAGACCGGCTACGGCGTGCTGAACGCCGACGCCGATGGCGTGGTGACCCTGATCGAAGCGGAAGTCGGCCAGGTCGTCGCCGCCGGCCAGTCGGTCGTGCGGGTGGCGCAGACCGCCGAGAAGGAGGTCGCGGTTGGCCTGCCGGAGGACCAGGTCGAGCGCCTGCGCGGCATCTCCGACGTGACCATACGCACCTGGGCCGAGCCCGGCCGGCTGCTGCCGGGCCGCGTGCGCGAGATCTCGCCGATGGCCGACCCGGTGACGCGCACCTACGCGGCGCGCATCAGCGTGCCCAATCCGCCGGCCGACTTCAAGTTCGGCATGACCGCCGTGGTCACCTTCACCCGCACCGGCGACGATACCGCGCTGCGGGTGCCGCTCTCCGCGCTGCTGCAAAAGCAGGGCATCAACCAGGTCTGGGTGTACGACGCGGCAGCCGGCACCGTGCAGCCAGTCAACGTTACCCTGGGCGAGCTCCAGGGCAACGAGATCCAGGTCAGGCAGGGGCTGTCGGCCGGCCAGACCATCGTCACCGCGGGCGTGCACCTGCTCAAGCCCGGGCAAAAGGTCAAGCCACTGCAGGCCGTGGCGCCCACGCCGGCCGTGCGCAACTAAGGCGCCGGCATGGATCATTCCCGTTTCAACCTTTCCCGCTGGGCCCTGGAGCACCAGCCGCTGACCCGTTACCTGCTGGTGGTGCTGTTGCTGGGCGGGCTCTTTGCCTTCTTCCAGCTCGGGCAGGACGAAGACCCGCCCTTTACCTTCCGCGTGATGGTGGTGCAGGCGTTCTGGCCCGGCGCCACCGCCGAGCAGATCGCGGTGCAGGTTACCGACAAGATCGAGCGCCAGCTGCAGGAAGTGCCCTACGCCGACAAGATCCGCAGCTTCTCCAAGCCCGGCGAGACCACGGTGATCTTCCAGCTCAAGGACACCGCGCCGGCCAAGGACACCGCGCAGATCTGGTACACCGTGCGCAAGAAGGTTGGCGACATCGCGCAGACGCTGCCGCCGGGCGTGCGCGGGCCGTTCTTCAATGACGAGTTCGGCGACGTGTACGGCTCCATCTACGCGCTCTCGGCCGACGGCTTCAACTACAAGGAGCTGCGCGAGTACGCCGACCTGGTGCGCCAGCAGCTGCTGCGCGTGCCCTCGGTGGCCAAGGTGGCGCTGATCGGGCTGCAGGACGAGAAGGTCTACATCGAATTCAACCAGGCGCGCTTTGCCCAGCTCGGGCTGGACATCAACGCGATCGCCGACCAGATCTCGCAGCAAAACAGCATGACCGCCAGCGGCGTGCTGGTGACGCCGGGCGACAACCTGCAGGTGCGCTTGTCGGGTCAGTTCGCCAACGTGGCCGACCTGGAAAACCTGGTGCTGCGCGGCCCCAACGGCATTGCCAATATCCGCCTGGGCGATATCGCCCATGTGTACCGCGGCTATGTCGATCCGCCGGCCAGCAAGATGCGCTTCCAGGGCAAGGAAGTGATCGGGCTGGGCATCTCGATGGAGCGCGGCGGCGACATCATCGCCATGGGCAAGAACCTGCGCGCCGCGACGGACGGCTTGCGCGGGCAGCTGCCCGTCGGCATCGAGCTGGACCAGGTGCAAAACCAGCCCGAGGCCGTGGAGCGGTCGGTGGGCGAGTTCGTGCACGTGCTGATCGAGGCCGTGGTGATCGTGCTGGGCGTGAGCTTTATCTCGCTCGGGTTGCATACCAAGCCGCTGCGCATCGACGTGCGCCCGGGCCTGGTGGTGGCGCTGACCATTCCGCTGGTGCTCGCCGTCACGTTCCTGTTCATGAACATCTTCGGCATCGGCCTGCACAAGATATCGCTCGGGGCGCTGATCGTGGCGCTGGGACTGCTGGTCGACGACGCCATCATCGCGGTGGAGATGATGGTGCGCAAGCTGGAGGAGGGCTTCTCCAAGATGGAAGCCGCCACCTTCGCCTACAGCTCCACCGCCATGCCGATGCTGACCGGCACGCTGATCACCGCCGCCGGCTTCCTGCCGGTGGGGCTGGCGCGCTCCACCGTGGGCGAGTACACCTTCGCCATCTTCGCGGTGACCGCGATGGCGCTGGTGCTGTCGTGGCTGGCCGCGGTCTACTTCACGCCCTACCTGGGCTACCTGCTGCTCAAGGCGCGGCCCGCCGGCGATGGCGAGCAGCACGAGGTGTTCGACACGCCGTTCTACAATCGTTTTCGCCGCCTGGTGCACTGGTGCGTGACCTGGCGCAAGACGGTGATCGCCATCACGCTGGTGGCCTTCGCCCTTGGCCTCTATGCCTTCAAGTTCGTCGAGAAGCAGTTCTTCCCGGACTCGAGCCGGCCGGAGCTGATGGTAGAGCTGTGGCTGCCCGAGGGCACCAGCTTCGCGCAGACCGAGGCCGAGGCCAAGCGCTTCGAGGCCGCGCTGCGCGGGGACCGCGAGATTGCCAGCCTGACCACCTTCGTTGGCAGCGGCGCGCCGCGCTTCTACCTGCCGCTGGACCAGATCTTCCCGCAGACCAATGTGGCGCAGGTGATCGTGTTGCCGGCCGAAGTGGCGCTGCGCGAGCGCGTGCGCCAACGCGTGGTGGACCTGCTGGCGCGCGATTTCCCGCAACTGCGCGGGCGCGTCAAGCTGCTGCCGAACGGCCCGCCCGTGCCCTATCCGGTGCAGTTCCGGGTGATCGGGCCGGATGCCGCCGGCGTGCGCAAGCTGGCCGATGAGGTCAGGGCGGTGATGAGCACCAACCCCAACACCGTGGGGGTCAACGACAACTGGAACGAGAACGTCAAGGTGCTGCGCCTGGACATCGACCAGGACAAGGCGCGCGCGCTCGGCGTCAGCACCACCGCCATCGCGCGGGTGACGCAGACCGTGCTGACCGGCGTGGCGGTGGGGCAATACCGCGACGGCGACAAGCTGATCGATATCCTGATGCGCGCGCCGCGCAACGAGCGCGACGCCATGTCCGACCTGCAGAACGTGCAGGTACCCACCGCCAACGGCCGCGTGGTACCGCTGACCCAGGTGGCGCGCATCGCCTTTCGCTCCGAGCCCGGTGTGATCTGGCGCGAGAACCGCGACTTTGGCGTGACCGTGCAGGCCGATGTGCTCGAAGGCATCCAGGGCCCCACCGTGACGGCGCAGATCAATCCCAAGCTGGACCAGCTGCGCGCGAAGCTGCCGGCGGGCTACCGCATCACGGTAGCCGGCGCGGAAGAAGAAAGCGGCAAGGCCGGCGCGTCGATCGCCGCGCAGCTGCCGCTATGCATCTTCCTGATCTTCACGCTGCTGATGCTGCAGCTGCACAGCTTCTCGCGCTCGCTGATGGTGTTCCTGACCGGGCCGCTCGGCCTGATCGGCGCCGCCGCCACGCTGCTGCTGCTCAACGCGCCGATGGGCTTCGTCGCGCAGCTCGGCATCACCGCGCTGCTCGGCATGATCATCCGCAATTCGGTGATCCTGGTCGACCAGATCGAGCAGGACATCCGCGCCGGCGAGCCGGTGTGGAATGCCATCGTCGAATCCGCCGTGCGCCGCTGCCGCCCCATCATCCTGACCGCGGCAGCAGCCGTGCTGGCCATGATCCCGCTGTCGCGCTCCGTGTTCTGGGGCCCGATGGCGGTCGCCATCATGGGCGGGCTGGTGATCGCGACGGCATTGACGCTGCTGTTCCTGCCGGCGCTGTATGCGGCCTGGTTCCGGGTCAAGGCGCCGGAGGCGGGCGCGACGGTAGTGGCTCGCTGAAGTCATGTTCGGGATCGCGCGCGGCCCCTCTTGGCGTGGGCGCGATCCCGGCTACGGGCTTACCACTGGGCTTCGCTTCAAGTGGTTCCTAGTGTTACGTCCCGCGCTATTTGAGGGCCGACATCCCGGGCTAATCGAGGTGAAACGACAGTGTTTGTCTCGCGCTGCG